>JADEWQ010000200.1 GCA_015207585.1 Pleurocapsales cyanobacterium LEGE 06147
ATGAAAACGTTGGTAATTTAAGTATCCTCGTTACAGCTACAGATAATGATGGAGAAACTGCTACTGACACTTTTGAGTTAGAAGTAATCAACGTTAACGATACTCCCACATTGGAAAGTGCGATCGCTAACCAAACAACAATAGAAGATGAAGCATTTAGTTTTACCTTCCCAGCAAATACCTTCAATGATGTCGATACAGGAGATAGCTTAACTTACGCTGCTACTTTATCTGATGGTAGTGCATTACCCAGTTGGTTAACATTCAATCCTGAAACTAGAACTTTCAGTGGTACTCCAGTTAATGAACATGTTGGTCAGATCGCTATTGAAATCACAGCCACAGATAATGATAGCGAAACTGCTCAAGATATCTTTGATTTAGAAGTAATCAACGTCAACGATATTCCCACATTAGAGACGGCGATCGCTAATCAAGTAGCGACAGAAGATGAAGTATTTAATTTCACCTTTCCAGAAAATACCTTTAATGATATAGATGCAGGAGATAGCTTAACTTACACCGCTACGTTATCTGATGAAAGTGTATTACCCAGTTGGTTAATCTTCAATGCTGAGACTAGAAACTTTAGTGGTACTCCTTTAAATGAAGATGTTGGTAAGATCGGCATCACGCTAACGGCTACTGACAACGATGGAGAAACAGTTACAAATATCTTTGATTTAGAAGTAATCAATGTAAATGATACTCCCACATTAGAGACGGCGATCGCCAGTCAGATAGCGACAGAAGACGAATTATTTAGTTTCACCTTCCCTGAAAACACCTTTAATGATGTCGATGCAGGAGATAGCTTAACTTATACCGCTACTTTATCTGACGGAAGTGCATTACCCAGTTGGTTAACTTTCAATCCTGAAACTCGTACCTTTAGTGGTACTCCAGCTAATAAAAATGTTGGTCAGATCGCTATTGAAATCACCGCAACAGATAATGATGGCGAAGCTGCCACAGATATCTTTAATTTAGAAGTAATCAACGTCAACGATATTCCCCTAGATCTCGAATTAAGCAACATCTCGATTGATGAAAATAGCAGCAACGGAACGATTATCGGCAACCTATCTACTCTCGATCCCGATGTAGGTGACACTCACAGCTATACTCTCTTAAATAATGCCGATGGTCGCTTTATTCTCGATGGCAATAAACTCCTTGTTGCATCTGGTAATCTGTTAGATTTTGAAGTTAACAGCACTCACTTAATTGAAGTTCAAACTACCGATGCTGAGGGGTTATCCATAACTAAAAACTTTACCCTTCTTCTCAAGGATATTAACGAAGCACCCGTACCTATTAACGATAGCGTTACTGCTAACTCTAGCCGTGCCAAAATCATTCCCATTGCCTCTCTCTTAGCCAACGATAGTGATCCTGAAGGGACTCCTCTAAGCTTAATGGCGGTAGGTAATGGGATTAACGGTACGGTATCTCTCGACAACGGCAATGTTATCTTCACTCCCGACACCGGCTTTGATGGAACTGCCAGTTTTGAATACACTGTCAGCGATGGAGTGTTAAGCGAGACGGCTACAGTTACGGTAGAGGTGGGAGTTACTCAAAATGGTACCAACAAGAATAATACTTTCGATGGTACTCTAGGGGACGATCTTTACCACGGACTCAACGGTAACGATACTGTCAGGGGCGATGCTGGGGACGATCGCTTATTTGGGAATAATGGTAATGATACTTTAAATGGTGGTCTAGGTAACGATACTCTCTTTGGCAACAATGGTGAAGACCAACTTTTTGGGGATGCTGGAGACGATTGGTTATTTGGGGACAATGGTAACGATACCCTAATTGGCGGAACAGGTAATGACACTCTTACAGGGGGAAGAGGCGCAGATCGTTTTATCTTTAACAGTCCCCATGAAGGAGTCGATACCATCACTGATTTTTCAGTCAATAATGATACTTTAGTCTTCTCGGCGGCTGGATTTGGTGGAGATTTAGTTCCTGGTAGACTCAGCAGTCAACGGTTTACTCTTGGTGTTGCTGCGACTACTGAGTTTCATCGCTTTATCTATGATGGTCGTAGTGGGGATTTGTTCTACGACAGTGATGGTATTGGAGATAACGAGCAAGTAAGAATTGCTCAATTAGGTTCTGGTTTGAATTTGAGTAATAATGATTTATTCTTTAGCTCATAGAATATAGGTAAAGGCGTATAAAATATTAGACAATTTCTATTTATAACTATTCATTTTTGAGAATGAAAAAAACCAAGAAAAGCAGATTTACGATAATAGAAACGAATGAGAACATAAATATTATTCTTCCACCACCAGGATTTAATAATCCTATAACTATCATTTTTATGGTAATAGATATTATCTTGTTACTTAATCTATCTGCCATTATTTATGGAATATATTATGCAGAGCTTGTTTATAAAATAGGTTTAACTTTTTTTTCAGTGCCTTGGATAGGATTTGGGGTAATAGTCAATATTGTTTTAGTTAGACAGTTTATCGATAAGACTTCAATAAATGTTGATTCAGAAAAAGTTAATATCTTTACTACTCTCGAAAAAAAGCCAGAAAAAACCTTCAAAGCTGGAGAAATTGTTGGTTTAAGAATTTTAAAATCTAATAACAGACCAGATAATATGTATCCAAAGCTTTTTCTAGTAGCAAATGATAGAGAATACGACCTTAATAGTTTTACAGGTTTTATTTTTACTAATGAAGAGATTATTTTATTAGCTAATAAAATAAACAAATACATTAAAAGGAATATTATTGTTGAATAAGCATTATCTTACGTAGTAACAACTTTTAGCTTTATCAAAATAATGAATAAAACACTCGCCCAATACTTTGCTCAGCAAGGAATAGAAAAAATTAAACAAAATAACTTACATGATGCTCTTAAAGATTTTAACCAAGCTATAGCCATTAAACCAGATTTTGTGGAAGCTTATGAAAGTCGTGGTTTAGCCAATTTGGGTTTGGGAAATACAGAGGGAGCGCTCAAAGATATAAATCAAGGATTAAAACTCAATCCCCATCGGGCTGAAAGCTATAAAAATAGAGCAATTATTCTATTTTCTATTTTCCACTGGAAATTATCAACAAACAATAGAAGACTGTAACCAAGCATTAGCTCTAGAACCTCAAGATGCTAGTCTCTATCAACTTCGAGGAGTCGTATATTTCAATCAAGGAAAACTTAAACAAGCTCTATCCGATTTTAACCAAGCTTTGCAGCTTAATTCCCAAGATGCTGAAACCTATAATAATAGAGGTCTAGTTAATATTATGCTTGGTAATGCATCCCATGCACTTTTAGATTTTGAACAAGCTATTACACTAGAACCGAAGCAGACTCAAGCCTATAAAAACAGAGGAAATATTCACCTTCAGCTAGGAAATCAACAAAGCGCATTAGAAGATTATGATCGAGTTATTGAACTCGACTGTAAGGATGCTGAAGCTTATCGTTATCGTGGAAATGTTCGCTTACTGCTCAAAGATTTTCAGGGTGCTTTAGAAGATTTTGAGCGAACATTAGAATTAGAACCAGATAACCCTGAAGCTCATAATAATCGAGGTGTTGTCTATCTTAATCAAGGTAAATATCAACAGGCTTTAATAGAAATTGAGCGGGCGATAAGTCTGAATTCCAACTTTTCCCAAGCCTATCATAACCGAAGCAAAATTAAGGCTTTACAGAAAATCCCAAGAGAGGCATTGGTAGATTTAGAACAAGCTATTAAACTTGAACCTACAAATATTGAAGCTTACAAAGATATTATACAGCTTCGTTTATCTTTGGGAGATAGCGAAGAAGCAATTAAACATGTATATCAATTGATACAAGCTAATGCCAATTTTGGCTCGGAAAACCCAGAAGAGAAAGAAAAGATCAAACAAGTTTTCCAACTCAACCCTAAAACCTCTCAAGAGCATTTAACCCGTGGATGTTTATTTTTAGCTTTTCGAGACTTCGCTAAAGCCATAGAATATTGTAATAAAGCACTCAAATTAAATTCTAATCAAATCGCAGCTTATCATATTCGTGCTTTAGCTAATGCTAGTTTGAAGGATTATCAAGCAGTTGTTGCAGACTATAGTGAATTACTAAAAATAAATCCTAATGATTTTTCTGCTTATAAACTCAGAGGAGAGGCTTATTATTTTTTGAAAGATTATCAAGGAGCAATTCAGGATTGGAATCAAGCTCTAGTTCTCAACCCCAATGAGACAGAGATCTATGCAAATCGTGGGTTTAGCTACCTCAAAGTCAAAGATTTTCTCAAAGGAATTGAAGATTTAACACGAGCTATCAAACTATGTCCTAATCATCCGCAAATATATCAAATATATCTTTATCTAGGTTCTACTCGTCTTGCTCTCGGTCAAGCAAAAGAAGCTATCGAAGATTTAGAGCGAGCAATTGAAGTTAACCCAAACTCAATTGAAGCTTACAATAGTCGATGTGCTGCTTACTGTGTAATGGGTGATTTTTTTAAAGCAATTTCCGATCTAGATAAAGTTATTAAACTTAATCCAAAATTGATTGAATCTTACTGTAATAGAGGATATCTCTATGCTCAAATAGGAAATTTGCCAAAGGCTTTAGAAAATTATGAACTTGCCATTAATGTAAACCCTAATCACCTCGACGCTTATCTAAAAAAAGCTTTAGTTCATATTGATTTAAAAGATTATCACAAAGTTATTGAAGATTATAATCAAGCAATTCAACTCAAACCCAATGATGCTGAAATTTATTATGGTCGAGGCTGGGCTTATCTTCAGCTTGAAAAATATCAAAAAGCTTTAGAAGATTATAGCAAAGCTGTAGAATTAAATCCTAAATATGCTGATGCATATTCTGCGAGAGGATACGTATATGAGATTTCAAAAGATAAACTAAAAGCAGTTAAAGATTATGAAATTTCGGCTCATTTATATAATAAAGCAGGAAATGAGCCTCAATATAATCAAATACTAAATAAACTAAAGCAACTAAATATCTCGGAATTAAAGGATAATTAATTTTCTGGATAAGTTAAAGATTTTATTTTCAATGAATAATGTAGTAGAGGTTAATTATGTTCAATTGGTTCGATGAATTTAAAGCCAGTGTTGAAGCAGGAATTGCGTCAGGAATTGAAGCTGGATTTAAAATTTTAGCTGAGTCATTTAATAATGGAATAGGAGAATGGTTTCAAGTTCCTGAACCGGTTGAACCTTATAAATTAATTCGTATATTTCGTCCTGCTACAGATAGAACTATTAACCAAGATGGAATTACGATTGAACAAGATAGTTGGAAAATTGAATCTTACGGTGAAAAAAAAGTACTGCTATTTGAAATTGCTGAACCTACTATGTCAGAATGCTTGCTGATGTGTCAAGCTCAGGTCAAAACTGCAAATTTATTTAAGCCAGCCAAACTAACTTTAAGTATCAAAAACCCTGCTGGGTGGATTTGGCATCGAAACGCAGCAGTAGAAGGAACAACCACTTGGCATACTTGTAAAGTGCCTTTTCACTACAAGAAGGAGAGGTTTTCCGGCTCTGTCAGTATTAGTATTGAATTTGAGAGTGGCGGTGTGTTTTGGTTGAAAGATCTTGAAATTTTACAAGCTGCCGTTAAATGAGTTTATAACTGAGCGATCGCTGTTATTAAGTAGCTATATTTACCCATATGTATAAGTTGGGGGAAAACTAGCAAAGATACTGTTGACGAAAGTAATCAATAAGATTTCAAACGCAATACACTACTTCGCTGATTAGGACAAAATTTCTATAAAACAGTGAAGACAATTTACCATGTAGTACATGGAAGAGGAATCTTCAATTATCGGCAATGGCGACGATCGCTTGCTAGAGACTTTTTCTCACAGTGGTTTGCTAAATGCAGGAGAAAGCTACACTAACACCGAGTTAGTCACCATACCTTTTGATTTACTGGGCAATTACCAGCTATACCTTCAAACCGATACTAACAATCGAGTTTACGAAGCTGAGAGTGAAGGCAATAATAGTTCGGTTCTGCTACCTCTAAGGATAACTAGAGAAACCCCCGATTTACAGATTACC
>JADEWQ010000201.1 GCA_015207585.1 Pleurocapsales cyanobacterium LEGE 06147
AAGAGCCGAAACCCGATGCCGCCAAGCAGAAGTTTTAGCTCTTTTCCCGCTTCCTTGAAAAACAAGGAATACAATATTAAATTGCTTGATTAATATTGTACTTCAATTTTCCAAGGTTGTGTAGAGCTCCCCAAACTTTTTTATAAAAGTTCGCTGGAATAAAACTGGAAAGCTTGTCGAGACATGGGTTTAAGGCTCCGAAAAAATAATCAGGAGTCTTTATCAATGACGAAACAACATCTCAGACAAAATGCTTCCTCAAATATATTTTGCGAAAAACAAGCGCCCAACCAACTAACATCCAAGGAATATCACGAACTCCACCAAGGCAGTGGTATTCATCCGGATATAATTGACCTAAACTTTTTCCACCTCAAAGGAGATATAGCACTCGATCGCCTGTTTATTTCTGAACGGCTGCCCAGAATTAACACGGGTGCGCTCAGCTACAGCATTCTCAAACGCTATCGTCATATTGAAGCAGGAGGTTGGTGGGTATCTGGTGTTGATGTTCTCAACAATTACACTGACGATCCTTGGGGACAATTCAAACCGCTTCAGCCCAGACTATCGGCGGATAAAGGCAAACCGATTAAATATGAAGCTCCGCCCAAACACCCTACAGGAATAATTGCCCTTAAAGTTTCCAATCAGCTTTGGCACAAAGTAGCACGGTTAAACAAAGTAAAGCTATTTCTCTCTTCCTTGACACTTAGATTAAGAGATCGCACTGCACCGATATCATTTTGGGAATGGGTAGTAAGCAATCCTGAAATTCCCCTGATTATTACTGAAGGGGCTAAAAAAGCTGCCGCACTACTCAGCTTGGGTTATGCGGCGATCGCCCTTCCTGGTGTCTTCAATGGGTATCGCCAACCCAAAGACGAACTTGGTAGGAAAACAGGAGTTGCTAAACTCATTCCCCAACTCCAAGTATTTGCTACCCCCGGACGTACAGTCTATTTTGCTTTCGATTGCGATACTAAAGCCACTACTATTGCCAATGTCAATAAAGCGATCGCCAAAACAGGAAAACTTTTGACCAAAGCAGGTGTAAACGTCAAAGTAATTCGTTGGCTAGAACCAGACGGACATATTAAGTATTTGAACCAGGTTCAAATGTATTGTCCTCCTAAGGGAGTTGACGACTTAATTGTCAATTATGGTGCTGAAGCTTTTCACCAAGCTTACAATGCTGCATTGTCTTTAAAAACCTGGTTAGTTAAAACTCAAGTTCAACTGACTTACCCTATCAATATTCGGGTAAATCGACGCTATTTAGGTTCGTTAACAGACACAGAAATCGAAATGTCCTCGAACAAGACAGATGGCAAACGAGCGACCCCGCGTCGCCGGCAGGCACACTGGGTAACGCTAAAAAGGCAGATGGCCAAAAAAACATTCGTTTGTGAAAACACTGTGCTTCACGCGGAAAGTTCTCGTGCCCAGCGTACTCAAAATGACAATCCCTTAGAAACTCACCCAACGCAAGTGTCTCACCACACCCTAAACATCCCCAATATCGCCAAACTTGTCTGCCTAAAATCCCCCAAAGGCACGGGCAAAACTCACTTACTCGAACAAGTCGTAGACAAAGCAATTACAGAGGGAAAATGGGTATTGCTGCTAACTCATCGCATTCAATTAGGAGAGGCTCTCTGCCAGCGCGTCGGACTGCCCTATCTGAGAGAAATCAAAACGGTTGAATACGGTACTGTACTCGGTTACGGGCTCTGCATTGACTCTTTGCATCCTTTATCGGGAGCGCGATTTAATGCCGACCATTGGCAAGATGGAGTTGTCATAATTGACGAAGCCGAACAAGTTATCTGGCATCTGCTCAATTCTGAAACTTGCTCCTCTGAGCGAGTTGAAATTCTAGCTCAGTTTAAGACCCTAATTCAAAATACTCTTTCTGGCGATGGTCGAGTTTATTTAGCCGATGCGGATCTCTCCGATATTGCTATTGACTATATTCGTTCCCTAGCAGGTTTTCATGTCGAACCATTTGTTGTCGTCAACGATTGGCAACCATCCGAAGACGAACGCTGGACAGTATACAACTACGAAGATAAAAACCCCGCTCGTCTTGTTCGAGATTTACTTCAGCATATCGAAGCTGGTGGCAAACCGTTTATCAGTTGTTCGGCTCAAAAAATTCAATCGAAATGGGGGACACAAAACCTAGAATCTTATCTCCAATTTCTATTTCCTGACAAGAAGATTCTACGGATTGATTCGGAAACAGTAGCAGATCCTTCCCACCCGGCTATGGGGTGTATCGCTCATCTCAATGAGATTTTACCCCAGTACGATATCGCGATCGCCTCTCCCTCAATCGAAACGGGAGTCAGTATTGAATGCGAACGACAGATTATTCCCCATTGTCAAATTCCTTTAGCCTTTCAGTTTTTATTATGGGGAATTGAGACTTCCTTGGGACGAGTCCAAAAAATTTCTCACTTTGACTCAGTTTGGGCGATCGCTCAAGGAGTACAGGCAGCCGATTCAATTCGTCAAGCTTTGGCCCGTATCCGTGCCCATGTCCCCCGCTATCTTTGGGCAGCTAAACGCGGCTTCTATAAATGTATGGTGGGTAATGGGGCAACTATTAAAAAAGCTCTGCTTGCTAGTACAAAAAATAAAGCCAGCACCAATATTCGTTTTCTGCAAGCTGCCGATGCTTCAATTGCCGATCTCGACCTCGATACTAATTTCCAACCCGAATCTCTAAACACTTGGGCGAGAAGGGGCTGCTATATTAATCTCACTATGCAAAATTACCGCAGTTCAATTGTTGAGGGTTTAATTACCGAAGGACATTTAGTAACAACTCCTCCGGAACCTCCAGAAGAAAATTGTTCTCCCGCACCAGAGATAGAATCACAACTTAAACAAGTAGCTCAAACTAAATATCAAGCTGAATGTATTCAGGTTGTCAACGCCCCTACTCCTAACGATTCAGAATACCAAAAATTAAAAGATAAACGAGCCAAAACCAGAGAAGAAAGATGGATCGAACGCAAAGGCAACCTAGTCAGGCGTTATGGAAACGGTATATCTATTACCCCCGAATTAGTCGCTCTTGATGATAAGGGGTGGTATTCCCAACTCCTCTCCCACTATTACCTCACCGTCGGTAGACCCTATTTAATCGGACGAGATTCTCGGCACATAAAAGCGCTCGCTCCGCGCCTTGCCTTTGGCGAGACCTCGGAGAGATCCGCTAGTCTTCGACGCTCTAGTCTTCGACGCACCCCGTGTCCAAGCCCGCGGTGCACCGCATCAAATCAAAATCGCTTGTGGCTACCAGATTTCAATCGAAGTTTATTATCTACTTCACTGCGGCTCTTAGAAACCCTAATTATCGGTTTGCTTCAACCTAGAGTTCAATATCGAGGTAGCGACCCCAATCTACAACTAATTGCCGAATTAGCTAAGGCAAATCAAAGAGAACTTAAAACTTTCCTTGGTTTGACTATATCTGAGTCAGATACCCCCATTAAAATCGCTCAAAAATTACTCAGTCTTTTAGGACTCAAGCTTACCTGTATCGGTCGTCTAGGTTCGAGAACTCAGCGAGAACGAGTTTATGTCTTTGAGCCTCCCGATGATGGCAGGGAAGAAATTTTTGCCCATTGGCTTCAGCGTGACCGTGCCCTTACTCTAACAGAATCTGCTCCTGTTGCTTCTGCTGCCAATTTATCTTCCGTGTCCACTATAGGGAAAGATAATAATTTATTACCTGTTATGGACTCTAAATTTAAACCAAAAAACCCCGACAACAAACAAAATACAGCGCACAAGTGGTCGAAGAGAACTCAACAGGCAACTCCTCATCCCATTCAACCGGGAGCAGTAGTTGAATGGCTTGTTGCCAAGGGCAAATGGATTGTAAAAGCGTCTACTGGAATAGTTGCCAAGATTATAGATAGTTATGGCAAAGAAGTTTTAGTTAACTGCTGTGAATTGAAGCTTTGTTAATTGTCCTTTGTCCTTTGATGTTTGTCATTTGTTATAACCCTAGTATTAGTAGTTACCGAATGATCGATGACCAATAACTAATAACCAATGACTAATGACGAAGGACACTTGTATAAGGCGCGCTAAGTAAAGGGGATGAGCCTAAAGCATTGCAACTATAGTCAATCAAAAGGATTTGAGATTAAGACCTTCGGAAGGAGGGGCAAAGCTTATCGCCAGAATGTAAGACCTATGTAGCTTGCTACAGAGGCAGTTCTTTGGGTAGGAAGCCAAGGGGCTGTCATCTGAGGTTTCCTCAGATGTTTATACGCCTCGCTACGCTTACCACGTAGTGGAAGCGATAGGTACTTCACATAGCCGAGAAATCTTCAAATGAAGTTGCGAAGAACAGATTATCCGGTAAATTATTAATGTTGGTGTTCAGTTCAATAATGTCGGATAAACTAAGTTCTTTCAGCCAGTCTAGCGCCATGTCGCTGCTACCTAACTGTGGTGCGCTCCAAGAAATAAGATCTGGATCGTTTTGATACCAAAATCGATCGCCATCACGCAATCGCTCAAACTGATCTTCTAAAATCACTTCGTTTAGTTCGCCGATACTCGAACCGGCTAGCGGGTCTTCAGCGAGCATTCCGATCAAAGGATCGATTTGATCGACATCGCCATAAATTGTTTCTAGTGATTTTGCTACCTCCGGATTGCTGGTTATTTCCTCAAAGCTATCTACTTTGTCTAATCCATAAGCTTCGCGAGTATCGTTGTAAGTTGACAGCCCATGATCGCGTCCACGCTGAATATCTAATGCAGCTAGGTCTGTACCATTAGCAACAGGACCATCGCTGGGAGTAACTACAAACAGTAAGTTCCGCAGACTATCAACTACTTTGGTATCAGTCGCTTCTTGTACTTGTGCAGCTAAGCCGCGCAAAATAGGTTCGATGCCGCCTTGTTTTGTAATAATGCTTGGATTAAAAAAAGCTCTAATTAATTCGAGCGAACCAGCATCAAGGGAGCTACCATATTTCTTGAGATGCGGAATAGTTTCACTGGTCTGGGTGTGACCCATCCGAAAACCTACGGTTGCAAATTCATTGGTTATAGAAGGATCTATGCTATGGTCGTAGCCAGTATAGGGGTCGAGGGTCACGCCCAGTGCAGGTAAAAACTCGTTATACGTGATTGCTTGAATTTCAGCCCCAACGAGCTTGCGAGCCCTTTGATAAATTTCTTCATCGCGTTTTAACGGATCGGTTGGCAAGTCTTTGTGGGTGGCATCGATTAGCTCGGCTAAACGGTTATGCTCGCGGACAAATACTGTATTTAGAGATGTAAATGCTACATTTTCATTGGCGCGGGCATCACCAGCTACAAATACCTTAGAACTATTAGTGAGGTTATCCATAGCTGGCGCATTGCGATCGCCTTCTGGAAATGGCAGCAGGTCACCTGTTTTATGGGGACTAACCTTAAGTTTACCTTTCTCAAAGGTACGCAGCCAGCTTGCACGCTCTTCATCGCTACCATAAATCATACTAGCATCTATCCAAGCGGTGACGTTGCTCGTTTGCTGGCGCGGATTACTTGGATCGGTACCTGTATTTGGGTCAAAAATCGATCGCGTGACGGGAATTACAGAGCCTGGTTTATAAACTGGATCGTTTTCAGGAATAGTAATATTAATGTTTTCAGCTTTAGGTTGTGGAAAAAATAGGTTAAACAGTCCTAAGAGAGGAAAAAAACCTATATTAGAACCAGAATTAAATTGATAGATCGAGCTGGTTTGTGGATCTTGCTGACGGGAGGTAGCGATCATATCATGATCGATAAATTGTCCCCATACCCAGACATAATCACTGAGCTGTCTTTCATCTGGTATAGATTCTGTCTGGTTTAACAAAGTGTTGCTGATGAAACGGGGGTTAGGAAAATCTGGGTGCGCTGGAGCTTCAATTCCGTCTGCATAAGCGGCTGGTGCTTGGCGACTTAGCTGTTCACCAGCCCGACCAAAGTCCGAATTAGTAAAGTTGTTGTTGCTACCGTCAATTGAACGATATCTAGATTCCTGAAGAAA
>JADEWQ010000019.1 GCA_015207585.1 Pleurocapsales cyanobacterium LEGE 06147
GCCTGTGGACAGAGTAGGTTACAGAAACTTAGGTTTCAGTGACTCTGAGCGAAGCAGGAATAAGACATCAGGATAGTGTCTAAGTTTGTCTAACTTTATCCTATCTTGTCTAGGTTCTTAAGAGCGGATATTTATCTTTGATAAACTGAGGACGAGAATCTTTCCCGTCATGACAGGCGAGACAATTAACCAACAAACACAGACCCATAACCATTGCTAAGATAGAATCAATGATTCCAGCTACTATCCCTAAGTGGTCAAGATCCTGTATTCTAATTTGTGATACTGATGTGTCATCTTTTCAAAATACCATCAGTTTGTCTTCTAACCTGCGGAATCTAGGTTACTAATGTGTTTGTAGCTCAAAACGATATTTGTCGCAATCCCAACGAGATAGAGCGATACAAAAGCCTTTACGTGACTTACTCTAGAGCTAGCGATCGCCTTTAACTATCTGGTTTTACATATTAATGATTATCTTCAGGCTTATGACAATATACGTATTTTATTCATTCTGCTGAGATTGTTATACAAAGAGTGAGTCAAATAACTGACACTTTACATTAATCAACCAAAACTGGTAACTGACCATCGATGACCGATGACTAACTATGATGGCAATCACCCGTGCAGCGATCGCTCTATTTGTCTAATAAGAATTTTCTCTACAGGACATTATGGAGTGCTTTCTCAACCAAAGCATTTAAGCTAATCCCTTCTTTTTTGGCTTTAAGCACCGCTTGACGATGTAAAGAAGGCGAGATGCGAAGATTGAAGCGACCAGAATATGGTTTATCTGGCGTTTTTCCTTGTGTTCGGCAATCTTCTAAATACTCGTCAACGGCAGCCTGAAAAGAGCTTTCTAATTCTTCTACCGACGAACCATCAAAGGCAATTATATCAAGAGTATTGATAACTCGACCCACAAATAGTCGGTCTTGGTCGTCGTATTCAACAATTGCTTCATATCCTTTGTATTTCATAGTTCAATGTCAGCATTAATTAAAAAATCTCTAACAGCCTTAACTTGGTAGCGTTTTAACTCTTTTTGAGGATGAGGAGAGTGAATATTAAGAGAAATTCCCTTTAAATCAAAGCGTACCCTCGATCCCTCTTTTTGAATCACTTCACCTCCTAAAGCTTTAATCAAGGAGACTACATCGCTCCAAGCAATATTGCGACGAATCGGCTCGGCAAACAGAGCATCATAAGTATTACGTTGTTTTCGATTTATGTCCTTATAGTACTATTTAATGATACTATTTCGGTCAAATTATTACGACTTAAAAATTGCTCTAGTGAGCTAAATAACTGACGATTCATAACTTTTAACCGAAAACTGGTAACTGATTTATGATGGCAATCACCCACGCCCTCATCGCCACTGCTGGAACATCTCTAATACTCGGCACTGCCGACCCCTTACCTTTGGGTTTAGCTATCCTCGGTTCGCAGATTCCCGACTTAGACACCACTGAAAGCACTATCGGTAAAATCTTCTTTCCCATTAGCTCTTGGATTGAAGATAGATTTCCCCATCGCTCGATTACTCATTCTCTGTTGGCTACTGGTGTTATTGCTGTTGTAGCGCTCGCTATCGGATCTTATTGCGAAGATATCAAAACAGCAGCAGCTCTCCCCTTGGGTAATCTTCTCTCTTGTTTTAGTGATACCTTCACCAAACAAGCGGTGCAGTTGTTTTATTCCGTTCCCGCCTGGGCAGTTAGTGTAAGTAATCCTCGACGCAGGCTCAAAACTGGTGGTGAGTCGCGAACTGTGGGTGTTAGCTGGTGCAGTTGTTGCTCTTATTCTTGGTATTTATTTTGCTACTGGTGGGGGTATCTCTCAGAAAGTTTCACAGAACTTAGGCTGAAAAGATGGCATCGTGCAGGTGTATAACTCCAAAGCAGCTACCAATCACCTCTATACAAATATCAAGGGTGTTTGGGCTTCAGATAGAACTAATGCTGATGGTAAGTATTTGATTCTGGGAACTGAAGGAAGCGAGTTTGTAGTTACTGACGGGAAGGGTGTTTATAAGACTGGGGAACAGATTATTAGCAGTAAGGTAACTACTTCGGTTGGGGAAGCTGCGACTACTGAGATTAAGAATATTAGTTTTAATGCAGCGTACAATCAAGCCGATGAGTTCGAAAACAAGTCACTTGACCATTCCCAACTTGACCCGTCTGAGCTATCAAGGAATCGAGGGGCTGAAATTGGCTTTGACCGACGGCTTGAAATTGTCTTTGTTGATTAATCCCTAAGAAAGGATGCCACTCATTTTTCTGAATCTGTTCCTATAGCCATTTGGTCTACAAGCCTCTGTCGGCACTGATAATCACTAACCATTCTTGAGGGACTACCCTTTGAAGCGATTGAAGCAGTTCTAGCCAATAAGGTTGCCAAGAACCTTTGGCTGTGGCTCTCACAATTTTCCAGGCGAGAGGAATTCCACAACCGCGATCGACAATTTTCTTTCTTGCCCAGTACAGCGGCTAAAAACACCAACACGGTTGATAATCCACAAGAACCTGTCATAACCATCCCACAACTCCACATGGCTAATCCGACTGCCTGGGGTTTGCTCAAGTGTGCCATTTTCTTGGTCACTATTCTTACCCACTCTCAATATTCTCGGTTTTTTCGGATTCCACTAGCCATCTCAGCACGGTTTCCTTTGCTATCTTTTTTGAGTTTATTAAAAGCCTACTCTTGAGAGCTTCCTACCCCCCCCATTCAACTCGCAAATAATGAATTTATTACAGGGATTCGGGGTCGAGCGGGAACTGTGATAGAGCAGCTTTTTATCGTCACAAATAAGCGTGTTATTGGTCCATTCGGAGGTAAGGTGGTAAGCCTTTTTGGTTAGAGGTGCCTCCTGGTGATCGAGTAAAGAGATTATTTGGACGTTCTGGGGTTCTTCTGGATGCTATTGGGATAATCGCGGAGAAACGCTGAGATCGGGTGTGGATTAGCGGCAGTCAGCCTAATCATCGCGTGGAGTGGGACGCGGTAGAAAGCGTCGCACCCCTCACGCGAAATCGTTAGCAATCCACGCGCTGGCGAACCTTCAAGTCGAAAGAAATTACTCCTCATTAAAGATGTAAAAATCTATGCTTAGCTCAAAAATAATTTCTTAGAAGCCTGCAACTTTTCGGCAAGCGTGGTTTGAAAGTGAATGATAAAAGAGCAGTTAAAGGCACTACCCTACAAAGAAGACATATCCCACCCAAGTGCCAGTTGACCCGATAACTTGCGCTGCGCTTCCCCCCGCAGAGGGTGATAGCGAACTCCCTGGATATCACGGAATAATTTCTCCAGACCCAGCTTTCGATAGAATGCACTTCCCCCAGTAATTTCCATCGCTAGATCGACCACATTCAGCACCGCTTCGGCGACGAGTGTTCGTCCCGCCATGATTTGATTCGTTGTCTCAAAACCAGGTTGACTCACTACGGCAGTAGAAATCATATGCTGGAGTGCCAACTTTGCAGTCATTAATTCATTGTCTAACCCTCCCACCATGTAGCAGAGGTGTTCATCAGCGTGGCGTTTGATCGCCAGTTGAATAGCGCGATCGCGTGCCGCTTCTGCAACCCCGACATAAACGGAATAAATTAACGGGATCGCAATCATCGAGATTAGGTGAAAAATAAAATGCCACTTTCCTTGTTCTCGTCGTAAAGCTATTGCAGCATCCGGCACAAAAACATTCGAGAGCACCACATCATGAGAACCCGTTCCCCGCATCCCCATTGCTTGCCAGGTGGGTTCAATCGAAATGCCCTGAGCATTCAGAGGAAGGGCAAAATGCAATACAGTAGCCCCGTTCTCTGGGTCTTGATAAACAGCACTCGTGATTAATAGATCGCCAGCAGGAACGCCACTGGCGAATACTTTGCGAGCCGTAACTAAAAATCCACCCTCCACTTTGATAGCTGTGCCAGCACTCTGTAGCCAATCCGAGCCACCACTGCTAACCAGCACAATTTGTTCCGTCGCTACCTGTTTGAGTAATCCCTCCACAGGCGCATTCTGATGATGCCATCGCCAGGTTGGCACCATCACCTGATGGGTATGCATTGAAAAAGTAAGAGCTGTTGAACTGGAATAACGTCCCAAGATACGCAGTACCGCGCAGAGATCGGTAAAACTGGCTCCACCGCCACCCAGTTCAATCGGAACACCAGCAGCAATCAATCCAGCCGATTTCAATCTGGCAATGTTATCGGCAACAAATAAGTCAGACTCATCCGCTTCAGTGTCTCTTGCTACAAACTGTTTTCCTAAAGACTCCGCCAGCGACAACCAATCCATGGCTTTCTGCTGCATTGTAGGTGTAATCTGTAGTTCGGGCATAATAATATTTCCTTTAAATTTTGTGATATTTCTATTCTGATTTGCCTAATAAGGTGGTACAAGTTCAATATCTGAACTTAATGGTTCATCCTCTACACAAAGTCCTATGAGAAAGAGTTATGGTCAATTCTGTCCAGTAGCCAAGGCAGCGGAAGTAATTGGCGATCGCTGGAACCCACTCGTGCTGCGAGAAATGCTGTATGGCAATCGCTACTTCAATGACATTAGTCGAGGTGTGCCGTTAATGTCCCGTGCCCTTTTGGCTCAACGACTCAAAGAACTTGAAAAAGCGGGTGTTGTCGTCAGCCATGAAAAGGAAACTGGGAAGGGACATGAGTATGTTTTAACGCCAGCAGGAGAAGCCCTGCGCCCCCTGATTGAGGCGATGGGTGTTTGGGCGCAACAATGGGGAAGCGAACAAATTGCCCCTGAAGACTTGGATGATGCCTTGTTGATGTGGGGCATGAGGCGACGAATCAATCTTGAAGCTGTCCCCGCACAAAAAATTGTGCTTCAGTTTGATTTTCAAGGGTTAACCAAAGGACACAAAACTCACCGTAGTTGGTGGCTGGTGATAGAGAATGGAGATGTCGATGTGTGTCAAAAAGATCCAGGCTTTGAGGTGGATGTCTTAATTTCAGCCGATCTGAGTGCGTTCACCCATGTCTGGATGGGCTATACTCATCTAAATCTTGCCCTCAAACAAGGGACAATTTATTTTGAGGGCGATCGCGATCTCGTGCGCCAGGTGCCAACCTGGCTATATCTCAATGGCGAATGGCGTTATGGTATGGGGATTGATAACTCCGCATCACAGTTGATGCAGACTAACAAGCGTGTTGCAGCAGAATGTAATGAAATTTCTGGTGCTTAGTTCAATGTTCCTTGCATCCACTGAAAGCAGCCGGTGAACTACCTATCGCTTCTCTTGCGAGTAAGCTTAGGCTTCCTACCCAAAGAATTGCCTCAGTAGCAAGCTACGTTGGTCTTACATCCTGACGATAGGCTATCCCTTCAGTTCCTGAAGTTCTGAATTTTTTACTACTATGCTTTTTATCGCAGCTTCCACAAGACCACTACGGCGGGTCAGGTTTAGCAAGTTACATCCTTCTTACCGCTGAGAGCTTCCATCATCAGCCCAAGTCATTACCTTGCAGACCTAGAAAGCTATGTCTCAATGTTACCAAAATTGAGAGGGGGCTTTTATGAAGATTTTGTAAATTCTTGCTCGCCTATCCATCCTGACTCTGAGCTATCGCTACAGAGCAGGACTTCCGGCGGATTAGTTAAAAATTACTTATAAGAGAGAATGCGATCTCAGCTTTGCTGAGGCGCGGAGCGATCGCGGATGCCCCAGGCGAAGCCCGACCAAGAAGTGCCTCGCTGCGCGAGAGCGCTGACAATTCCTAACCAATCAATTAACACTGGTTACTGACTATCTTTTATTAACAACCGTGATGGAGTGGCTCAGTAACCTAATTTCCTACGGACTAGCAGCAGTCGGAGTCGTATGCGTCTCTAATTCTTCTTTTCCCGTATCCGATCGCCAACCCCATAATCTATCGGCATCATCTGAAACTATCTCTAAACCTACCTAAACAGACACGGCGAATACTTCACCCCGAAGGCTTACCGTCACCGTCAAAGTAGCCGAACCACAGGACTTGAAAATAGCTGAAGGACAGGATATTAAACAAGGAGATATCATCTCAGATTGCCTCTATCAAATCGGAACTAGAACTCAAAAATCAAGAAATAGATTACCTCTCCCAAGTCCCCAACCTCGACCCCATTATCTTCGAACACGAACAAGTCAAGTTAATAGAACTCAAGCGCAACCACACCGCAGCCGTCAGGGATTACCAGCTAGCAATGGGTAAACTCCAAACTGCCAAGGACAATAGGAAATACCAAGAATACCAAGCCTCTGTTAGCGAAGCACAACGGATAGAACAGATGAATCAATCCAGGCTCAACTATCAACGGCAACTAGCAGAGTACGAACAAAGACTGGCCGATAGAGAGTTTCAAGTATCCCAATTACAAGCAAGGTTGAATGATGTGGAAAATGCGCTCAGCGGAGCTGCGCCAAGGGCGATCGCTTCTCTTAGTGTGGTTAAAGCTCCCTATGCTGGTACTGTGGGCCGTATTCGTTGGCTCGGTCAATCAAGCGATGGTTCTCTCACAGCCGAAGTCACCCTCATGGTAAATAAAAGAGAACAGTAGTTACCGTGGTAGATAGCTGTGGTTTATTTCGTATTTCTATGAACCAAAAAAGCCAACAAAGAGCGATCGCTGAATTCAAAAAGCTTCCAGATAAACAACAGGATTAAGTTGCCAGGATGATTTTAAAGCAAATCCAGCCTCAAGATAGACTATCTTCTCTATGGCAAAAAGTAGATAAATTGGGTACAGACGAAAATGAACTTACTATGGCAGAAATTACCGCAATGGTAAAAGAGGTAAGACAGAGCCAAATTTAAGAATAAAACTGAATATTTAATGTTAGCTTCCAAAAACTTAAGTAAAGATTCTTTTCTGGAAGACGAAACTCTTAAAAGAGCTTTTTGTCGCAGTCTAGAAATTATAGGAGAGGCAGTAAAACAATTACCCGATTCTTTTCGAGAACAATATCCAGAAATTGAATGGCGGAAAATAGCAGGAATGCGAGATAGATTAATTCACAACTATTTTGGAGTCGATCTTGATATTGTTTGGGATGCAGTAGTCACTGAAGTTCCTCGTTTGAATATTAAAATCATAAATTGCTGCAAAAAGGAGATATTCTTTTCGTTCCTCGGTTAAAGAAAGTGGTGTAGGTTGGGCTTCGACGTTTCATGGCTGTGATGAGCCTGTAACCTATTGTGGTTTTATAATCAGAGGACAACCTAAACAAAGTAATTTCGATCCAGGTTTTCTTATTTATTACCTACGACAACCTCAAGTAAGAAAGCAGATGATTGCTAATTCAGGGAAAACAGCAATCACAAATATTAGCCAAGAAAAATTGAAACCTCTTACTATTTCCCTTCCTCCCCTCGAAGAACAAAAGCGCATAGCTGCGATTCTGGATAAGGCTGACGCTATTCGACGGAAGCGAAAAGAGGCGATTCGACTTACTGAAGAACTCTTGCGCCTTGGGTAAAATGGTTTTTTCCCCAATCCATAGACAGAAAATTTTACCTATTTCTTGTTCCCTATTTTTCATTTCCCAATAATATTGTGGAAAGAAGTAGATGAATATTGAAACTAAATGTATACCGTTAGCTTAGTTCGCGCTCATTCTTACGAATTAGAAAACTTGCGTTCCTCGATAGAATATTTGCTCGAACCATTAGGAGGAATCAAAGCTATCGTAAATTCGGGCGATCGCGTTCTGCTCAAACCCAATCTCCTGACAGGCAATCGTCCTACCAAAGAATGTATCACCCGCCCAGAACTAGTTTATTGCGTAGCCCAATTAGTCAAAGAAGCTGGCGGCAAACCTTTTTTAGGCGATAGCCCTGCTTTTGGCAGTGCCAGAGGAGTAGCCAAAACCAATGGTTACCTACCATTAATCGAAGAACTAGATATACCCATTGTCGAATTTCACGGACAAAGATATCCCACAGAAAGCGATAATTTCAATCACCTGCGCCTTTCCAAAGAAGCAATGGAAGCAGATGCAGTCATTAACCTACCCAAAGTAAAATCTCACGCCCAGCTTACTCTCACTTTGGGAGTCAAAAATCTTTTTGGTTGCGTACCGGGCAAGATGAAAGCCTGGTGGCATATGGAAGCAGGAAAGGATGCCGATCGCTTTGGTGAAATGTTAGTCGAGACAGCAAGAGCGATCGCGCCTAACTTAACTATTATTGATGGTATTATCGGTCATGAAGGCAATGGTCCTAGTGGTGGCGAACCCCGCCAACTGGGATTTTTGGGAGCATCGACCGATGTTTTTGCCTTAGACCGAGCGATGGTAGATATTCTCAATGTCGATCCGGCTTTAGTCCCTACCTTAAAGGCACAAGCACGACTGAAATGTTGCTCGTCCCTATCAGAAATTAACTTTCCTTACCTGCACCCAACCCAATTACAAATTACCGATTGGCGACTGCCCGATTCCTTAGTACCCATCGATTTTGGTTTACCCCGGGTGCTGCGTTCTACTTTTAAACATTTTTATATCCGATTTATTACGGAGCCGATGGCAGCTTACGCCAAAAAATAGGAGCTAATGCCCTATATTCAGTCAAATTAATTACAAAAACCCCAGTTGGTTTCATCGTAATCTAATAAAACCCTCCGATTGCTTATTCAGACCGCCCAATATTCAGCGGCGGTTTTTTATTTAGTCTTTATCATCTCAGAAAACCTACCATTTTAGATTAAATTTTGGATTCAATTGATTTAAAAGCAACTTCAAATCGGGGCTGAAAAATCGATAAGATATATAACTAAGTAGCAGCAAGCATCTGTAGATTTAAATGAGGAGAAAATCTCCGATTTATGGCAAAGATTGAAACTCGTACCGAACCCATGGTTCTCAACATGGGTCCCCACCATCCCTCTACTCATGGAGTGTTTAGGATGATTGTCACTCTCGATGGAGAAGACGTAATCGATTGCGAACCAGTCATTGGCTACCTACATCGGGGTATGGAGAAAATAGCCGAGAATCGTACCAACATCATGTACGTTCCTTATGTTAGTCGTTGGGACTATGCAGCAGGGATGTTTAATGAAGCTATCACGGTTAATGCTCCGGAAAAATTAGCAGACATTCAAGTTCCCAAACGCGCCCAATATATTCGGGTCATTATGCTGGAGTTAAATCGCATTGCCAATCACCTCCTCTGGCTGGGTCCTTTCTTAGCTGATGTAGGAGCGCAAACGCCCTTTTTCTACATTTTCCGCGAACGGGAAATGATTTATGACCTGTGGGAAGCTGCTACCGGACAGCGATTAATTAACAACAACTATTTCCGTATCGGTGGCGTAGCAGTAGACTTACCCTACGGCTGGATAGATAAATGCGAAGACTTTTGCGATTACTTCGATCCCAAAGTAGACGAATACGAAAAATTAATTACTGATAATCCGATCTTCCGTCGTCGAGTAGAAGGTTTGGGTACTATTACTCGCGAAGAGGCAATCGACTGGGGGCTTTCTGGTCCGATGTTGCGAGCCTCCGGCGTAAAGTGGGACTTGCGTAAAGTCGACCACTACGAATGCTACGACGATTTTGATTGGGAAGTTCAGTGGGAAACTGCTGGTGATTGTTTTGCTCGCTACCTGGTGCGCATTCGGGAGATGCGAGAATCTATCAAAATTATCCGTCAAGCTCTTAAAGGACTTCCAGGGGGTCCTTACGAAAATCTAGAAGCAAAACGAATGCAAGAGGGGCGGAAATCTAAATGGAACGACTTTGACTATCAATATATAGCCAAAAAAGTAGCTCCCACTTTCAAAATTCCCAAAGGCGAAAATTATGTACGCCTCGAAAGCGGTAAAGGAGAATTAGGAATTTTTATCGTTGGCAATGATGACGTTTTTCCCTGGCGTTGGAAAATTCGTCCCCCTGATTTTAACAATTTACAAATACTGCCCGAGCTACTCAAAGGCGTAAAAGTAGCCGATATTGTGGCGATTTTGGGCAGCATCGATATCATTATGGGGTCAGTAGACCGTTAATATTAACAAAATTACACGGATTGAACAAAAGGTGGGAACTTCCCATCTTTTTTTTCGTGAATAATTAAAGGCGAGACTAGAGTTGGTCGCATAAACAAACTTGTTTAGATTACTTTTAAATAAAGTATTCTCCCTTTTGCGATCGCACAGACAAATTAGGGCTATTTCTTTAGCAAAGATAACTTTAAACTAATTAAATAATAATCTTATTATTAGATCGAGCAATCATTTGTGTATCTTAACAAATTGTGTTAACTTGGCGATAGCCTCAAAAATAGTATTTTTCACAATTAAGAAAAAAGCATTTTTGAATGTGTAGAGTGTTAAGAGAGAATCTCTCGCTCGTCACGGCTAATATTTAAGTAACTAAAAAATCATGAGTTTATTCGAAGCTATTCTTCTGGGGATAATTCAGGGAATTTTTATGTTTTTTCCCGTTAGTTCGACGAGTCATTTGGTACTAACCCAACATTGGTTAATTCAACGTGGCTCGAACTTACCGCCTCCAGAAAGCCCCGACCTGATTTTATTTGACTTAATAGTACACGTTGGCACGCTGGTTTCTATCGTAGTAGTATTTCGTCGCAGCTTAAGCCGTCTGAGGGTCAAAATTTGGCAGGATTTTAGGAAAATTGCCCCTGAACTAGGTTCATCTCGAACTGAGCATCTTAAATTGCGCTTATCGGCACTTAGCACTCGTTCACTGCTTTTTCCAGATCGTAAGCGGGAAAGCGATCGTGAAACGCCTCGGCAAAGCCGAGACCGCCTGTATCTACGGCTTGCGATTTTAGGCATGTTTTCTGTTTTCGTTACGGGTGTAGTTGGGTTACCCATGAAAAAAATTTTTGAACAGGTTTTTGCTCATCCCACTGCTATCTGTTTCACCTTAACTATTACAGGAATTTTGCTGTGGTGGACAGATACTAAACTTCGACAACCTCGTGGACTTAGGGCACTTACTCCTTGGGTAGCAGGAGTCATCGGTTTGGGACAAGGACTATCTCTCATCCCTGGTTTGAGCCGTAGCGGCATGACCATTTCGTTTTCACTGTTTACCGGGTTAAAACGCCAGTGGGCAGCGGAATACAGCTTTTTCATTGCGTTTCCTACCATTCTCGGTGCAACTTTATTGCAATTATTAGAAATCGTAAAAACTGATTACCCCATCAGTTTGGGAATTTTACCCCTTAGTGTAGGTTTTATTGTTGCGGCTGGAGTGGGAATATAGCATTACAATTGGTGTTGCATCTACTTTATAAAGCCCGCTTTCGCTATTTTTCTTACTATCTCTGGGTGCTAGCTGTAGTGGTTGCTGTAGGCTCATACCGAGGTATGATTTAGGGGTTATTGGTAATTAGCGAACTAAATTCGATCTCGATCGTAAAAATCTCCAAGTAACGTTTGTCGTTCCAGCCAATTTTTGATTGGAGGGTAGAGTTGCTTGAGAGTTGCGATCGCTCTTTAGCTATTGCTTGCTAATATTTATTAGCAGTAGGTTTTGCTCCTATGGGTATTTTTATTTGTTGAGACATAATATTTATTTAATTATTTAAGTGTCAGAAAAACTCAAACAAGTTACGATCTATACTGACGGTGCTTGCACGGGAAATCCAGGGGCAGGCGGTTATGGTGCTGTTCTACTATACAACGAACATCGAAAAGAAATATCGGGAGGCTATCGTCTAACTACTAACAATCGTATGGAAATGATGGCGGCGATCGCTGCCCTTAAAGCTTTAAAAAATAAATGTGCGGTTACTCTCCACAGCGACTCAAAATATTTAGTCGATGCAATCCAATTAGGCTGGGCAAAACGCTGGCGAGACAAAGGCTGGAAAAGAAATAGTCAAGAAAAAGCCAAAAATCCAGATTTGTGGCAGCAATTACTCGATCTATGCGAGTTACACGAAGTCACTTTTGTCTGGGTAAAGGGACATGCAGGCATACCAGAAAACGAAAGATGCGATCGCCTTGCCGTCTTGGCTGCGCAACATCCAGATTTACCGCCCGATCCTGGCTACATATCAGCAAACAGTCACCAGTCATCAGTCACCAGTTAAACAGTGAAAAATTATCAATTATCAATTACCTATTTCCCTAATTACGCTAAAGTTATAAAGTTGAAAACCATTTTAAACAGGATATAACATCTATGGCTTTAGCAGTTGGTACAAAGGCACCATCCTTTACAACTATAGACGATGAAGGCAACACCGTTTCCTTGTCGGATTTCCAAGGGAAAACTGTTGTCTTGTACTTCTATCCTAAAGATGATACTCCTGGCTGCACTAAACAAGCCCAAAGCTTCCGCGATAAGTATGAAGAGTATCAAAATAAAGATATGGTAGTTTTGGGAATTAGTAGAGACGACCAAGCCTCTCATCAACAGTTTAAAGAAAAATACGGCTTACCTTTTAAGCTGTTAGTAGATACCGATGGTGTAATTACCAAGGCATACGATGTTGATGGGGGTGGTTACGCCAAGCGCGTCACCTATATTATCGACGGTGAAGGTAAAATTACTTACGTCGATGCTAATGTAAACACCAGCTCCCACGCTCAGGACATTCTCTCGGCTGTTGGTTAGATATAATTAGACCTTTTGTATGAATCGGGCGATCGCTTTACGGAAACTTTAGTGAGCGATCGCCATTTATTAAATACTATAAAACTTAAACTAGTATTCCCCACACAAATACTGACAAGTAAATTCTCTCTCCCTGTTTCCGTGAGGGACCGTCTGCGGAACCAAGTTCCGCAGCTTGTGAGCCCCGTGTCTCATCTGTCCGCGTCAATTTCAACCTGTTAAGTCGGCGTAGCAAAGTACTAACGCAGGGGCCACCAAGAAACTTTATCCCTGGTAGTACTATAAACTTCTTTCAAACTTTCTGGAGCGATTACTCTGACGGTGTCTCCCGAAAGATCGGTTTTTTTGGCTGATTCTAGTAAACCGACTTGTTGCATTCCTTTGAGTACTTGCTCGACAGTGCGCTGATTGAGTTGGCAGGCGCGGGCGATAATATCTACGGGTAAGTCAAAGGCGTAAATTTCATCAGCATCAGGTTGATTTCCCAATTCCCTTTCCTGATAAATTAATGCCCTAAGTAATGCTGCCACTGCTTGTGGAGGATAAGTACTACAATTGAGCAAGTGATATTGAAATTTTTCTCGCAGTTCAAAAAGCATTCGGTAGCGATCGCGAAAAATTTCACTCTCTGCATATAGTTTTTCTACTGCTACCAGAGGAATTTTCAGGACATGAGTAGTTTTATAAGCTTCGACTAAAGTAGGAAATGCTTTCGTTGCCAATCCATAGCTAAAAGGCAAACTCCTCTGACCAAAACAACTTCCCGGATAGGTAATAGCAATGATGCGATCTAGAGGTGCGCTACGAGCAATCACTATACCTTCATCGAGAACGACATAAAGTACATCTATAGATTCATCGGGTAAAAAGGCAGTATACACGGGACGGTTGGAAAAGAGCTTTTCAATTTTGAGACTATCGAGAGGAAGACATTCCTCTAGCAAGGTTCGATCTAGTTCTCGAAATAAATAGTTGCTGGTTACTAACCGATCGATGGGATTAGTTTTTTGCTGTTTTATCGCTTTTGCCATCTGTCCTCATATACGCGATCGCTATTTTCAAGTCTACAAATTCTTTTTTTAAATCGAAAATGTATTTTAAATGTGATAAGATTCTAATCCAGTGGAACTTCTAATGAATTTAAAAACACGAGAAATTGTAATTAAATAAAATGTTAAACAGATTGAAACGACGAAACTTTCTGGGTTGGATGCTGGGAGGAATTTTGCTGGCGAACGTAATCGCTAGCTGTTCTCCTGGTGGTACTAATGCCGGTGCTGGTGGTGCCAATGGCAGTTCTCCAGCCACATTAACTCTGGTATCCTACGCCGTTACTCAAAGAGCTTACGGAAACATCATTCCTAAATTCACTCAAAAATGGCAAGAAAAAACAGGGCAAACCGTAACCATCGAGCAAAGCTATGGCGGTTCGGGTTCCCAGACTCGCGCGGTAATTGATGGCTTAGAAGCAGATGTAGTTGCTCTTGCCATCCCTGCCGATACAGAACAGATCGAAAAGGCGGGATTAATCGAATCTGGTTGGGAAGATGAATACCCTAATGGTTCGATTGTCCACAAATCTGTTGCTGCCTTAATTAAACGTGACGAGCAAGTGCCAGTTCAAGGGTGGTCAGATCTTGCCCGCGATGATGTCCAAGTAATTACAGCCAATCCCAAAACTTCTGGTGGTGCAAGATGGAATTTCCTCGCTCTTTGGGGTTCAGTTACCGAGGCGGGAGGCAGCGAGCAAGAAGCAGAAGCTTTTATAGAACAAGTCATGCAAAACGTTCCGGTTATGCCCAAAGATGCCAGGGAAGCAACCGAGGTATTTTATCAACAAAATCAGGGAGATGTTTTAATTAACTACGAAAATGAGCTGCTTCTGGCTAAAGAACAGGGGCAAGATTTACCTTATATTATCCCTAACGATTACAACATTTCCATTGATAATCCCGTTGCTGTTGTGGATGCCTATGTAGATAAACGCGGAACCAGAGAAGTGGCAGAAGCTTTTGTAGAATTTCTTTTTACCCCAGAAGCACAAAGAGAATTTGCTAAAGTCGGCTTTCGTCCTGTAGAGGAAACTGTCGCGCAAGAATTTGCCGATCGATATCCTCCTATTAAAAATTTGTTTACAGCTCAGAATTTTGGAAGTTGGGATGAAATTGATGCCAAATTTTTTGCAAGTGGAGCAATTTTTGACCAAGTGATAGCCAGAGTGAGTAGACGATAGATAGTAGTTTGCCGTGAACTAAAGTTCCGGCTCAAAGCTCAAAACCATTGAAATGGATTAACTTCACAAAGTTCAAAGGTGGGCAAGGAATCATGCGTAAGTTTTATAAATCGCAACTCTTAGACTTTTAACTCAATAATTATGGCTATTTCTAGTCCATCCTACCAAGCTGCTGACAAAATCAAACCTAAACAAAGCTACTGGTCAAAAATATCTTTACCTTGGGTCGTAACTATCACTCATTTGAGTATAGTGCTATTGCTACCCATGGCTGCATTGATTACTAAGTCTTTAACAGTAGGACCGAGGGAGTTTTGGGAAGTTGCTACCCAACCAGTGGCTATCTCTGCCTATGAAGTTAGTTTTGTTACTGCTCTGTTTGCCTGTATGATTAACGGCGTAATGGGTACGATTATTGCTTGGGTGTTGGTTCGTTACCAATTTCCTGGCAAAAAAATCATTGATGCGACGATCGATATTCCCTTTGCACTTCCTACCTCAGTAGCGGGTTTGGTGCTAGCTGCCCTATATACTACCAATGGCTGGCTCGGACAGTTAGTCGCTCCTTTTGGGATCGCAATTGCTTTTACTCGTTTGGGGGTATTAATAGCAATGTTATTCATTTCTATCCCATTTGTAGTGCGTACCGTTCAGCCAGTTTTAATGGAATTAGAACCGGAAATAGAAGAAGCGGCTTGGTCATTAGGTGCATCGGCAAGCCAAACCTTTCGGCGCGTTTTGTTACCAATTTTACTTCCCTCAATTTTAACGGGAGTTGCTCTTGGTTTTGCTAGAGCAGTGGGGGAATATGGCACGGTAGTACTAATTGCTTCGAGCGTTCCCTTCAGAGACTTAATCGCACCAATATTAGTTTTACAAAGACTAGAGCAATATGATTATGGCTCGGCAGCGGTAATAGGGACGGTATTGCTCATTGCATCGTTGATTATCTTGCTGATCGTTAATCTCTTGCAACAGTGGAGTCGTTGCTATGCAGACTAATAAATCTAAAAAATTTATTTTGATTGGATTGGTCTTAGTTTACCTATCTTTAGTTCTATTTATTCCTGCTATCTATGTATTTTATGGAGCATTTAATCAGGGAATAAATACCTTTTTAGAAGCACTGGGAAGACGAGAATTTCAACAAGCATTGCGATTAACTTTAATTACCGTCGCGATCGCCGATCCTCTCAATATCATTTTTGGACTTTGTGCTGCTTGGGCAATTACTCATAAAAAATTTCGCGGTCGTACTTTCTTATTGAGTGTCATCGATTTACCTTTTTCTATTTCACCCGTAGTAGCTGGTTTAATGCTCGTGCTTTTGTATGGACGTAATGGTTGGTTTGGTGGTTGGTTGGAGGCAATTGGCTTTAGAGTTATTTTTGCCCTGCCAGGTATAGTTCTGGCGACCAGCCTGGTTACATTACCTTTTGTGGTGCGAGAAGTTATTCCTTTAATGGAAGAAATCGGTCAGGAACAGGAAGTAGCGGCTCGTACCCTGGGGGCAAGCGAGTGGCAAATTTTTCGGCGGGTTACCTTACCAAGTATTCGTTGGGGTTTGATTTACGGAGTTGTGCTGACTAATGCTAGGTCATTGGGGGAATTTGGTGCAGTAGCTGTCGTCTCTGGTAGTATTCTCGGGCGAACGGCAACTTTACCCGTATTTGTCGAACTAGCTTTCAAAAATTATTTAGCAACAGCCGCCTTTGCCGCCGCTGCTATTCTTGCACTAATAGGGATAGCGAGTTTGGTTGCTAAGGAAATATTGGCAAAACTGGCTCGTCAGCCAACTATTTAAAAGCAATTTGGGTTTTCTATTAATTTAAGGAGTAAGTGTTGTCATGAGTATTGTAGTAGAGCGAGTTTCTAAGAAATTCGGTAATTTTCAAGCTTTAGAGGATATTAACATTAATGTTGAATCGGGAAAGTTAGTTGCCCTACTCGGTCCTTCTGGTTCGGGAAAATCGACCCTGCTACGGACAATTGCTGGTTTGGAAATTCCGGATACAGGTTCGATCGTCATTAACGGTCAAGATACAACTTATTTAGATATTAGAAAGCGCAACATAGGTTTTGTTTTTCAACACTACGCCCTGTTTAAACATTTAACCGTCAGACAAAACATTGCCTTCGGTTTAGAAATTCGCAAAACTCCCCGCCAAGCTATTAAGCGGAAAGTAGATGAATTAATAGAATTAGTCCAACTTAGAGGATTGGGCGATCGCTACCCCAATCAACTTTCCGGCGGACAGCGACAAAGAGTTGGTCTTGCCCGTGCTTTAGCTGTCGATCCCCAAGTTTTACTTCTCGACGAACCCTTTGGGGCATTAGATGCCAAAGTCCGCAAAGAACTGCGGGATTGGGTACGCCGCCTTCACGATGAAGTTCATTTGACTAGCATTTTCGTTACCCACGACCAAGAAGAAGCTATGGCAGTAGCTGATGAAATTGTCGTTATGAATCACGGACGGATCGAACAAATTGGCTCTCCTGACGAAGTTTACGAAAATCCTGCTACTCCTTTTGTGATGAGTTTTGTCGGCGAGGTCAACGTTTTACGCAATGCTAGATCCTTACTCAGCAATGCCTACCTATCTTCCTCCTCCTCGCCAGTCTATATACGTCCCCACGATATCGATATCGATACTTTTCCTCATCCCGGGAGCGTTAGCACGATGTTAGTGCGCATTATTCCCATCGGTTGGGAGATACAGCTAGAACTACAAATAGAAGAAAATTTTACTATAGCAGCGCAAATCAACCGAGAACAGCTCAATCAACTTGACTTGCAGGTGGGTCAGCAAGTTTATCTCAAGCCCCGCAATGTTAAGTCTTTCCCAGAATTTGCTCATAGCAGTCAACAGCATTTTACTTCAGTTAATGTCAAGTAAAATTTGTTGAGCGATCGCTAGTCTAGAAAAGCTTAGGTATTTATTTTTATAGTGACCAGTCAAGCTTATTGATAACTATTTAAAAATGCAAAATGAAAAGTTTAAACTTCCCATTTTGCATTTTAAAGTTTTTAATTTTTATCGACCAATACCGACGTAACGAAAACCAGCGTCTTGGACTGCTTGTCGGTCAAGAAAGTTACGACCGTCAATGATTACTGGATGAGTCATTCGTTGTACCATCTTGCCGTAATCTAGTTTAAGAAATTCCTGCCAGTCTGTAACTAGAACGAGTGCATCACAGCCATCGGCGAGCATTTCTGCATCAGTTTCAATAATCACTCCAGACAAACCATGACTTAATCCTGATTGAGAGACAATCGGGTCGTAGGCTTTTACTTTTGCACCGAGACGGTTGAGTTGCTCGATCAAATCTAAAGCAGGAGCATCGCGCATATCGTCAGTGTCTGGTTTGAAGGTTAAACCGAGCAAACCAATAGTTTTGCCTTTGAGGATTTTTAGTTCTTGTTGTAATTTTTCTAGGGTAATTAAACGCTGACGTCGGTTAACGTTGACAGCAGATTTGAGTAATTCAGCTTCATAACCGTAGTCATCAGCAGTGTGAATTAAGGCGGAGACATCTTTGGGAAAACAAGAACCACCCCAGCCAATACCTGCTTGTAAAAATTTGCTACCGATGCGGGAGTCGAGACCGATTCCCTTGGCAACTTGAGTTACATCGGCACCGACGCGATCGCAAATATTAGCAACTTCATTAATAAAACTAATTTTCGTCGCTAAAAATGAGTTAGCAGCATATTTGATCATTTCTGCCGAACTGAGGTCGGTGACTACAACTGGTACGGGAGGAAGAGACTTTTCTTCGGCAAATTCTCTATTGACAATTGGTTGGTAAAGTTCTTGCATCATGGCGATCCCCTTGTCGCTGTTGCCTCCTAAAACAATGCGATCGGGGTTAAAGGTATCGTAAACAGCCGAACCCTCTCTGAGGAATTCTGGATTGCTGATAACATCGAAGTTAGTTTCGACGATCTGCTCCAGTTCGCTATAGCCGCCACCTGCAGTAACTAGAGTCTTTTGTCTTTCTGCGATACCATCTAAGACAATCATTCTAACCCAGTCGCCAGAACCGATGGGTACTGTAGATTTATTTACTATTACTTTATAACCGCCGTTGAGATTGGCTCCAATACCGCGAGCCACAGCTTCTACATAGCGAGTATCGCTTTCTCCTGTAGGTAAAGGAGGTGTGCCAACTGCAATAAATAATATTTCTCCGTGTTCTACTCCCTTAGCTAGATCGGAGGTAAATTGTAGTCTTCCAGACTCAGCCGAAGATTTCATCAAGTCCGATAATCCTGGTTCATAAATAGGAGATTGTCCCGCTTGCATCAACTTAACTTTTTCTTCGTTATTGTCAACGCAAATTACCTCATGCCCGATATGAGCCAAGCAAACACCTGTAACTAAACCAACGTAGCCAGTACCAATAACACAAACACGCATAGAATTAACCTCTTTATCTGTTTGTTTGTTGTTTATTTTCTAAGTAGTAACTAGATGCTCGGTAAATCAATTAATCAGAAAAATTAAAGATTAAGATTTTGCCCCTCCATACGAGCCTGAAAATCTTCGATAGTCCACTTTAATCCTTCTTTGAGAGGGATAGTTGGTTCCCATCCCAGCCATGTTTTAGCACGAGTAATGTCCGGTTGTCTTTGTTTGGGATCGTCTTGCGGTAGTGGTTTAAAGACTAGTTCTGTTTCTGGGTTAACCATTTCTTGAATGGTTTTAGCAAGTTCGAGGATGGTATATTCTCCTGGATTACCTATATTGATGGGTCCAATGTATTCGCCGTTCATCAGACGCATCAATCCTTCGACTAAATCGGAAACGTAACAGAAACTGCGGGTTTGCGAGCCATCACCGTAAACAGTTAAAGGTATCCCCCGTAACGCTTGAACGATAAAGTTACTGACAACGCGACCGTCGTTTTCCAGCATTCGCGGTCCATAAGTATTGAAAATACGGGCAACGCGAATATCTACATGATTTTGTCTGTAGTAATCAAAAGCAAGGGTTTCCGCTACTCGTTTACCTTCGTCGTAACAGCTACGAATGCCGATACAATTAACATTTCCCCGATAATCTTCCGGTTGCGGATGGACGCTAGGATCGCCATAAACTTCTGAAGTAGAAGCTAGCAAAAATCTTGCTTTGACTCGTTTGGCTAACCCCAACATGTTCAATGTTCCCGTAACATTTGTTTTGATTGTTTTCACGGGATTGTATTGATAATGAACTGGAGAAGCCGGACAAGCAAGATGATAAATTTGATCTACTTCTAAACGAATTGGTTCGGTGATATCATGGCGAATAAGTTCAAAATAAGGATGATCGAGCCACTCGAGCAAGTTACGTTTGTGACCGGTGTAGAAGTTATCGAGGCACAAAACTTCATGCCCTTGTTTCATCAATCGATCTATTAGATGGGAACCTATAAAACCCGCACCACCAGTTACTAAAATTCTCATTTAACCGATTCTGTATTTCTGGATTTATGTCAAGTCAATCTTAAACTAGTCTTTTGTTTTTGTATTGTATTAATATGGCTTATTTTGCTCGAAGTTATCGTAAACTTACCGACTCGTAATATCAAATTTATGTAAAGATTGGTCAAAAATATACCATGTGTATATATATTGAGAATTTATAAAATTCAGATAACAGTTATGCGGGTAAATATTCGTACAAAGTATTTCTTTGTCGATAAGGACGACCTACAGAAGCAATAGCTTGTTGTAATATCTCTACGTCCATTGAAGTACCGCCCCGTGCTCCTGCCATAGTAGTGATGTGTTCTTCCATTAAAGTGCCTCCAAGATCGTTACAACCCCATTGGAGGGCTTCTTTAGCTCCATCTAAACCCAGTTTTACCCAACTGGGTTGGTGATTGGCAATATAATTACCGAGAAATAAACGAGCCACTGCTGTCAGATGCAGGGTATCTGCCAAGCTGGGTTGGTCTCTTCCTACGCGATTGCGTAAGGGTTTGGGGGCTTCTTGTCCGACAAAAGGTAAAATAATGAATTCTGTAATTTTGGCAGGATAGTCTCTCTCTATAGCTAATTGTTGGAGCGATCGCAGTTTGGCTAAATGTCCGATTTGCTGTTGTGGTATTTCGATATGACCGCACAAAATAGTGCTGGTAGTAGGTACGCCCAAGCGATGAGCAGTTTCGACAATTTCTAGCCAAGTCGCCGTATTAATTTTTTCCGGACAGATAACTTTGCGGACGCGATCGTCTAAAATTTCCGCAGCCGTCCCCGGCATCGATTCCACTCCCGCTTGTTTGAGTGCGATAATGACCTCTTCATAGCTGATTTCATCTTCTCTGGCAATAAATTGCACTTCTTGAGGAGAAAAAGCATGAAGATGGAGTCTAGGAAATTGGCTTTTAATCGTTTCTACCAGTCGCAAGTAGTATGGTAAAGAAGCACCATTGAGTTTTGCCTGGGGATTGAGTCCTCCTTGCATGCAGATTTCTGTTGCACCAAGAGCGATCGCTTCGGTCGCCTTTGCCAAAATTTGCTCTAAATCGAGCCAAAAAGCTCCTGTATCTCCTGCATCCCGACGAAAGGCACAGAAATTACAATGTTGCTCGCAGATATTAGTGAAGTTAATATTGCGGTTGATAACGTAGGTAACCGTGTCGCCTGCTTGTTTTTTTCTGAGGCTGTCTGCTGCTCTAGCTATAGTAGCGATCGCTTCTGGATGTTTCTGCTGCAACAAGATTAAGCCTTCAGCTTCTGATAGGTCTTGACCTTGGCATGCTCGCTCAATAATAGTCTCAACACTTTTAAGTTTAAGATCGTTAGTTTGGTCAATCACGGGATGTTAATGAAACGGAAGTTCCTTTGCTCATTATATTAGTAGGTGTCTTATTTTCTTTGTATCTACACAGAGAAATTGCGTCAAAATGAGGATGCGATCGGCTATTGTGCGACATCTTCAGCACGACCAACCTGTGAATCTAAAATTGTCGCGCTGTAAATTTATTCAATTCATTAGTTTAGTATCGATGAAGTCTCTAACCGACTCGCTCTTTGAACTCTATCTGCTCTTGAGAGCAAAACTAGGAAACCTTTAAACAATTTGTTTTTGATAACGATTATCATTATGATAAGATTGGCAATTATCTGAATTTTGATTGCTTGCCATGTCTTCTACTAATCAAAACTCCAAACATCTTGCTCTACTTCATCGCCCCCGTCGTCTCCGTCGCACCGAAACTTTACGGCGGATGGTGCAAGAAACCCAGTTAACAGTTAACGACTTGATTTATCCCCTGTTTGTCATGGAAGGAGAAAACCTCAAAGAAGAAATCCCTTCTATGCCAGACTGTTATCGTTACTCTCTCGACTTACTGCTAAAAGAAATAACTGATACTGCCAATTTAGGAATAAATGCGATCGCGCTATTTCCTACGATCTCTACAGAAAAGAAAGATAATCAAGGCAAAGAAAGCTATAATCCCGATGGTTTAGTACAGCGTACTGTTAGGGCAATTAAACAAGAAATCCCTGAAATTACTGTCATTACTGATGTTGCCCTCGATCCTTATTCCATTTATGGTCATGATGGCATAGTCAAAGACGGAAAAATTCTTAATGATGAAACTGTGGAAATTTTAGTAAAAATGGCAGTTTCCCAAGCAGAGGCAGGAGCGGATATGGTAGCCCCTTCCGATATGATGGATGGTAGAGTAGGTGCAATTCGTCAAGGATTAGATTCAGCAAGTTATTTTGATGTGAGTATCCTTGCCTATTCCGCCAAATACGCTTCAGCTTATTATGGTCCTTTTCGGGATGCTTTAGAATCAGCTCCTCAATTTGGCGATAAGCAAACCTATCAAATGAATCCTGCTAATGTTAGAGAAGCGATTAAAGAAGTAGCTCTAGATATAGCTGAAGGTGCAGATATCGTAATGGTCAAACCAGCTTTAGCTTATTTAGATATTATTCATCGTCTACGAGAATATACAAACTTACCTGTAGCTGCTTATAATGTCAGTGGTGAATATGCAATGATTAAAGCTGCTGCTAGGCAGGGTTGGATTGATGAGAAAAAAGTAATTTTAGAAACCCTTACCAGTATGAAAAGAGCTGGGGCAGATTTAATTTTGACTTATTTTGCTAAAGAAATAGCCTTAATATTGCGGTAGAGATTTTTTAGGGTTAAATAGAATTTATTTGTTTAAGGGGAAAACCAATCTTTATCTAGAACTTGCTTGAGAGTTAGTTCGATTTGTTCTGATAAATCAAATAATTTACTGGTTTTGGTAAAGTGAAGGGAGAAAAGGGAGCCAGGGAAATAGAGAGGGAGAAATAGTAATTACCTTTTTGCCCGACTAAGAAAAGCGATCGCTAGCTCCTTTGCAAAGATTAAGCACAAACAATAAGTTACACGATAAAAACTTGATTCAATTTAAAGATTCAAAGACTGATGCGAGCGAGTTGAGAAGCTCGACAAAGCAAACTTGTCCTAAAATACATACAATAAACGTAAAGTAAGTAACCAAAATTAGTTTATTTAATATACTGATAACCATGACTTCAGCTAAAACCGGCACTACAGATAAAGCCAAAATCCTCGAGTCGATGAAAAATTTTGCCGAGCAATATGCCAAACGAACCGATACATACTTCTGTAGCGATCTTTCGGTGACTGCGGTGGTAATTGAGGGATTAGCAAAACATAAAGAAGAGTTGGGCGCACCTTTGTGTCCTTGTCGCCATTACGAAGATAAAGAAGCTGAAGTTAAACACACTTTTTGGAATTGTCCTTGCGTTCCCATGCGGGAGCGTAAAGAATGCCACTGCATGCTGTTTATTACCCCAGATAATGAATTTGCCGGAGACCAACAGCAAATCGATCTAGAACTGATTCAAGAAGTTCGTAATAGCATGCAATCTTAGAAAGCATCATGCCACTACCAGAATTTTGGCAGGCTATAGCCCAATTTAACGAACAACAATTCTATGCCTGTCATGACACCTTAGAGGCTCTATGGCTTGAGGCTTCAGAAACAGATAAAAATTTCTATCAAGGAATTTTACAAATTGCCGTTGCTTGTTACCATCTCGGCAATTATAATTGGCGCGGTGCAGTTATCCTACTCGGAGAAGGAATTAAAAGATTAAGCGATTATCAACCCGTATATGAGGATATTGATGTTACGAATCTGCTCGAAGAGAGCAATCGACTTCTTAAGGGACTACAGCAGATAGAGCCAGAGCAAATAGCTCAGTTTGTGCAGAAACTGCAACCGTCCATCCCGGTAAGACAACAACATAGCCAAGAAGCTATTCTAGTATATAGATTGCCTACTATCATCAGAGTTAATGATGATACCTAAGTCAACAGTCTACCATTACTAATGGTAGTGGCAACAAAATTGCCCTTTTTGCGTCGGTGAGTGTGAGAGTGAAACAATAACTCAACGGTTAGCATAACTAAATGTCGAGGTGCTGCGTTGAGAAAGATGCGGTTGGCGAGGTCTTCCGTTTGCGCAAGCCGAGAGGTCGCTCACTGGATGTGCCCTTGGGCGAATGGCGTTCCCGTTCCCAAAGGGTCCGTAGGGTTCGTACCTGCGTCGCCAATTTTAGATCCCCGTCCCGTGGATTCCGCATCGCTAAATCTCGTCGTTCGTCAAGCTCAAAACAACTTTTTTTGAAGGTCGATCTTTTAGTTGACCGCTGAATACTATGCTTTCGTTTTTTTTGTTATTCTCGCGCTCGAGCAAATTATCTCAAAAGAAAGATGTAGTTGGTGAGGTTAGTCGGGGAAACGTGTCGGAGTCAAATTTTAGTCTCCCGTCGGTACAAGCCGAGGGAACGCTTGATAGAGGTGCGTTTTCGGCTAACGGCGTTCCTGTAGAGTCTGTAAGTTCCATACCTGCGTCGCCAATTACAGCTGCCCGTCCCGCGCATTCCACGTCGCCAACTCAAATCATCCGTATCTTAGCAACGTTAGTAGGGGCGATCGCTTTTTTAGCCCTACCTCCTTTTGCCGGGGCGCAAAATCTTACCCCAAAAGACGCAATTACTTTGCGTTCCGATATACAGGAAGCCAATACTGAAACAGGAGTAATTGTAGCAAGAGGTAATGTCCAAATTAACTATCCTGCCAGACAAATACAAGCAACAGCGGCGCAAGCACAATATTTTAGTCGCGAACGCCGTATACTTCTTAGCGGTGATGTCTACGTTCTTCAGCAAGGTAATAGTATGCGAGCCGAGACAATGGTGTATCTTATTGACGAAGGGCGTTTTGTTGCCGAACCCAAAGCTAATCGTCAAGTAGAATCAACTTATATACTTTCAGAGCCTACTCCCACGAACAATTAGATGTTTTGTGATTTTGAATTTGTATTTTTTAATTATTAATTAAATAGTTCGAGTGAGTCTGATCTTAGAAAATATTCATAAGTTCTACGGTAAAAAAGCTGTTGTCAATCGAGTCAACCTGAGAGTTTTACCAGGAGAAATTGTCGGACTCCTTGGTCCCAATGGAGCGGGTAAAACCACAACTTTTTATATTGCCACAGGCTTAATTAAACCTAATGAAGGCAAGGTGTGGCTCGATAACAACGATATTACCGCTTTACCTTTGCATAAACGGGCACGTTTGGGAATTGGCTATCTAGCTCAGCAACCGAGTATTTTTCGTCATCTGAGCGTTAGCGAAAATATTCAACTTGTCTTGGAGCAAACAGGCATACCTCGTCCCATTCGACCAATACGTTTGAGCGCTCTTCTTCAAGAATTTCATCTAGAGAAAGTAGCCAACATTATGGGTGCTCAAGTATCCGGTGGCGAACGACGGCGAACAGAGTTAGCTAGAGCTATAGCGGCAGGTTTAGATGGACCAAAATTCTTGTTATTAGACGAGCCTTTTGCCGGAGTCGATCCCATTGCAGTGGCGGAAATTCAGACTCTAATCGCTCAGTTGTGCCGTCGTCCGATGGGAATTCTGATTACCGATCACAATGTTAGAGAAACTTTGGCAATCGTCAATCGTGCCTACATCATGCGCGATGGTCAAATTTTAGCCTCTGGTACGCCAGAAGAACTATATAACAATTCCTTAGTACGACAGTATTACTTGGGCGATCGATTTAAGGTTTAGTCGAAATACTTACTCTACATTTATCTATTATTCGCTACTAATCTAATTCATCTAAGTCTCGAGCCAAATAATTTAATCACCAAATCTACTTTTGCCAAAATAGTAATGTTTAATTGGTCTCGCTCCCTCATATTTCGCTCATGAACATCGGCAAACTCAAAATGCTTGACTTGCCTGACCTAGGCTTGTCTTTATTAGATTTCTACATTATCAAAGAATTGATCTTGCCTTTTTTATTTGGCATGGGATTGTTTACTTCTCTGGGACTATCTATAGGTACCGTATTCGAGCTTGTCCGCAGAGTTACTGAATCGGGATTAGTGTTGAGTATTGCACTCAAAATCTTGATTTTGAAAATGCCGGAGTTTATTGTCTTGGCTTTTCCTATGTCGATGCTGTTAGCAAGTTTGATGGCTTACAGTCGTCTATCTAGCGATAGCGAACTAATTGCTTTACGCAGTATGGGAGTCAATCTCTATCGTCTGATTATTCCTACAATCATGCTTAGTTTAGTTGTCGTTGGCATTACTTTTATCTTTAACAATTTCATTGCTCCTGCCGCTAATTACCAAGCTACTCTTACTCTAGAACAAGCGTTAGAGCGAGCGGGTCCTTCCTTCAAAGAAAGCAATATTCTTTATCCAGAATACAATAAAGTTACACTACCCGATGGCAACGAACAAACTGTCTTGTCTCGCTTATTCTATGCTGAAGAATATGACGGGAAGCAAATGAAAGGTCTGACTATTCTAGATCGCTCTAAACAGGGAGTTGCACAAATTATTACGGCTCAATCTGCTACTTGGAATGTTGTTGAAAATACCTGGGATTTTTTTAATGGGACTATTTATTTAATTGCTCCCGATGGCTCTTATCGTAATATCGTCCGTTATCAACACCAACAGTTAGCTTTACCTAGAGCTCCTTTAGATTTGACTAACGAAGGTAGAGACTATAACGAAATGAATATTTTTCAGGCACGAGATCATCTCAGGATATTGCAGTTGAGCGGTAATGACAAAAAAATTCGCAAGCTCAAAGTACGCATTCAAGAAAAATTAGCTCTTCCTTTTGTTTGTCTGGTTTTTGGTTTAATTGGTGCAGCTATTGGCATTAAACCGCAAAATACGGGCAAAGCAACCAGTTTTGGTATTTGTGTTGGTTTGATTTTTACTTATTATTTACTCTCTTTTATCAGTAGCTCTATGGGAGTTTGGGGAATTTTGTCACCTTTTATGGCTGCTTGGTTACCTAATATTTTAGGTTTGGGAGCGTCGGGTTTGTTACTGATGTATTCGGATAATTAACTTGCTACTTGCTGCAGATAAAACTGAGAAACTGAAAATCTATATCATCATAGATTAGTGTGGGCTAGGATAGTTCTAGTCAAAAACGATTGCTTCTAGTCAGATGAAAGCCAACAAAATTTCTCCTGGATTTATCCGGTATTTAAAACCACGTTTACAACCTGTTAGTAGACCTATATTTTGGGGAACTTTGAGTATTTTATCCCTCTTAGGAGTAATTATTTATCAATATGGACGATATTCTGACTGGTTAGAAACAGATCTAGAAAAAACAACAAACTCTGGCAGTCTTTCCAGTAATAATTTAGCCCCTCGAGTTGGTTCATCGCACTTATCTCCAGAAAAGTTAGCTATTAGAGTCGATATCGGCAATTTAGACTTACTTTTACAAGAAATCAACCAAAATCAAAATTTTCCTCTGAATTTATCCTCAAATTCTCAGGAAAACTCAGAAACCCAAAACAGCGAAGATAAGACTTTAAACCGTTTTCAGGCAAAACAACAACCTAAATCCGAACGATTTTCTCTCGTTTCTAATTCTTTACCCAATTCTCAAAACAATCTTATCAATAAAAGTTTTTTAGATTCGGAGAATAAATTACCGCACCAGCTAATTAAAAAGAAATCTACTTTAATATCTTCGATTAACAATAATATTAACTCCCAGTTCGTTTCTCCTTCTAATTTATTATCTAATCCGGTGGGTCGTCTTTATTTATCGAATCGTCAACAACTTTTTAGCAGCAATCAACCTTTATCTAAAGAAAAGAATTTAGCACATTCAGTCAACCCACTTAGCAGTACTGAAGTTAACTCAGTTCCATCAGTAATCAGTCCTCTGACAACGAACGATTCATTACATGGATTGGGTGCTGAACCTAAAACACAGACTGATAACACCTCAACAACACCATTAGTCAATCGATTTCAACCTATTAATAAGTTCCCGTTTGAGTGCGCTGAGAGGGTCGAAGCCGGAACCGAGTTCCGGCTGCAAGCGACCCGAAGCGGGAACTTGTTTCCCGACGGACTTCAGGAGCGCGAATTCAATTCGCATTCCAGTACTCCGCAGGAAGCGCAGTGCTTTTACCTAAAAGAAAATGCCAATAATGCGGAAAAGATTAGCTTGCCATCTTCCCAACATTATAATTATTTGCAAACAATTGATAATTTAAATCACTCTGAGGTTAACTCAAATTCATTGCAATTACAGCCTCATAATTTAACTAACTATCAAATACAACCCTTAAATTTTTATCAGCTTCACCCCAGCAATTATCAATTACAACCACAAAAATTAGAGCGACTCGAAGAAGAAAATTTAAATTTACCTTCACAATCAAATAGTTCAGTATCAAAGGAATGATTAAATTAATCTAAGTAATCAAACCTTTGATTTGTTGCTTCAGTGCCTAACTTCTATTTTTATGTTTTATGCAGACCCGATTTGAGCTAACTTTTCTACCAAAATCAACACCTCAGTGCGGCTGAGTTTTTCTTTACCCATAGCGATAACATCCAAAGTTCCATAAGCTAGGGCTAGGGGAAGTTGACAAAAATCTAAAGCTGGTCCTGGTGGTAAAGCCTTAGTATACAAGTCAGCTAATTGAAGATTAGAACGGGCATACCCTAGCATCTGTTCTACACTCCATCCGTTAGGAAAAAAATTAACATTCCGTTGCAAATCTTCTTTGTGATTACGAACAATATTAACTGCTTGTAAACCGCGACCAAAACCGATCGCGTGAGAACGGTTTGTTTTAGTACCATCGTACCAAGCCCATAGATCGGACAAAAGTAAGCCGACTGCCCCAGCCACACTAAAAGTGTAACGGTCTAAATCTGCTTTGGAGTTAATTGTCCAATTGTTTTCTGCCCAATAAGCCATTCGATCTGCCATAGCTGCAGTAGCATCCCAAATACGTGGTGCGATCGCTTCGGGCGCAAGAATTGCCCACTCCCCAAGACGCAAACTTACTTCAGGTAAGATGTTTTGATAATTCTCTAAGCCGTTAACAAAATGAGCAGAAGGAGAATTAGTCATCGTCTCCTGTAGATTAAGGCTAATTTGACTCAACAGTTTCGCTTTAGTAAATTTATCGAGTTCTGAATGGTCTTCAATCTCATCAATAGCACGCATGCATAAGTATGCCGATGCAACCGCCTCTTGCAGTTGTTTTGGTAGACGACTAATAGGTATGTAAAAAGTCCGACTGGTTTGTTGGAGAACTTCCAAGGCTTCTTTACATAAATTCATCCGTTCAGCTCCTCACGCTAACTTGTCGATAGCATACACTGAACTAGGAGTCTCCAAAAGAGACTAAATCTAAAAATTTAGCCTGGAAATTTCGAGCGCTCGCTTCTCTATCTCGATGGTTGTTTTCCAAACTATCGGATCTAAAGTATTTTTACTTCTAGGCGTAGCGAGCGAAAAAAGAAAAGATAGATTGGCTCTAGTTCGGCTTAGATTAAGTCAGATTGATGACAAATAACGGCAAATAAAGTGGCGATCGCCGTAATGCCCAAAGCAATCAGAGGATGTTGACCTTGACTGACAGCAAAAGAAGTAACTACTCCTGCTCCCAGAGCAGCGGTAAGACCAGCAGTGACTAAATCTTTATCGGTATTTTTCTTGTTATACATAATCTTTATCTTTTTATGTCAAAAAATAGCTACAAAGTGATTGTTTTTTAAACTACCATTCCGTTTTGAGGTTCTGAGAAAAGCGGGAAAATATTGCAATCAAGTTTTAGATTTAGCTAATTTTCTTAACATAACCAGTGTAGGCAGTCGCACAATAATAAATTTAGTGAAGAAGACAAGCTCCAATTCAATTTTGTATTCAGATGTCTGACACCTACACAGTTGAAATAAATCACCAAGGAACAACTCATACCATTGAAGTTGCTCCCGAGCAAACGATTCTGCAAGCTGCTGTCGATGCGGGCATAGACTTGCCTTATTCTTGTAGTGCGGGCGTATGTACCACCTGTGCAGCTTACATTCAGTCAGGAAAAGTAGACCAAACTGAGGGCATGGGACTTTCTCCCGAATTACAAGCCGAAGGTTATGCTCTTATATGCGTTGCTTATCCCCGTTCCGATTTAAAACTGGAAACAGAAAAAGAAGAAATAGTCTATCAAAGACAATTTGGGCAACCATCTTAAGATGACAATCAGCAGATTGGGGAAAATTTTCCCCGATCTTTTAAACCAATTATGCTGTAAAGGCTCAAAGTTTTGTAAATTCAATCGTTACGGAAGTTTTTTGATAATGAAAAATTGTTTAATTCTCGGTTTGTTTGGCGTGAGGAGAAACAAATATGGATGCTAGCCTGATTGTATCTAATATTTTAAATCCGCCAATCCTGTTTTTTTTCTTGGGCATGACTGCTGTTTTTGTCAAGTCCGATTTAGAAATACCTCCACCCGTACCCAAACTCCTTTCGTTATATCTGCTGTTTGCGATCGGGTTTAAGGGAGGGGTAGAACTAGTTAAGAGCGGAATTACTCAGGAGGTAATCCTCACGCTCTTAGCCGCAGTATTAATGGCATGTTTTGTCCCGATCTATACCTTTTTTATTCTCAGGCTGAAACTGGATAATTATGATGCCGCTGCGATCGCAGCAACTTACGGTTCTATCAGTGCGGTTACTTTCATCACGGCAAGTGCCTTTCTCAACGAGCTTGGCATCGATTCTGATGGCTATATGGTGGCAGCCCTTGCTCTAATGGAATCGCCAGCCATCATTGTAGGTTTGCTCCTAGTTAATCTATTCACGGTAGAACCAGGAAAGGAACGGGACATAGAATGGTCTGAAGTATTGCAAGATGCTTTTTTAAACAGTTCAGTCTTTCTCCTCGTTGGTAGTCTTCTGATCGGCGTCTTGACAGGAGAACACGGTTGGGAGATTTTGGAACCCTTTACCCAAGGTCTGTTCTATGGCGTGCTTACCTTCTTTTTGTTGGATATGGGACTAGTCGCTGCCAGAAGAATTAAAGACTTGCAAAAAACCGGCGTTTTCCTCATTTCATTTGCCATACTGATTCCAATACTAAACGCAGGTATTGGATTAGCGATCGCCAAATTCATCAGTATGCCTCAGGGAGATGCACTTCTCTTTGCCGTGCTGTGTGCCAGTGCCTCTTATATCGCCGTCCCAGCCGCTATGCGATTGACAGTCCCCGAAGCGAATCCCAGTCTGTACGTTTCTACTGCTCTGGCAGTGACTTTTCCATTCAATATTATCGTGGGAATTCCTCTGTATCTGTACGTGATTAAACTATTTTGGAGGTAAGATTATGCATCTAGTCAAAAAGATAGAAATCATCGCCAATTCCTTTGAACTTGGCAAAATTTTAGAGAGTTTAGACAAGGCAGGCGTTCACGGTCATGCAGTGATTCGTAATGTCGCTGGCAAAGGCTTGCGAGAAGGCAACGAAGATTTAGATATGACGATGCTTGACAATGTTTACATCATCGCATTTTGTATGCCGGAGCAAATTAAGCCCGTTATCGAAAATGTTAGACCCCTGCTCAATAAGTTTGGGGGTACTTGTTACATCTCGGATGTGATGGAAATTCGCTCCGTAAAATGTGTTGCATCAATGTGAGAAAAACATGAACCAAAGAAAAACTTCGATCGAGCGTCGCGAATTTTTAAAGTTAGGAGCAATTAGTGCCTTTGGCTTAGTAGTAACGGCTGGCGATTTACTCTGGCGTGTCGAACAGGTTAGAGCCGCCGAATTGTCTGCGACAAATCCTCAACCCCTCAGTCCCGATCTAGCTTTGCAAAAGTTGATGGAAGGGAATCGAAGATTTGTGACCCATTTACCTCGTCATCCGAAGCAATCGGAGGCTCGTTTACACGAAGTAGCGCAAGCTCAACACCCCTTTGCAACTATTTTGAGTTGTGCCGATTCCCGAGTTCCGGCAGAAATTGTTTTCGATCGCGGTATCGGCGATATTTTTGATGTGCGCGTTGCTGGCAATATTGTCACGCCCGAAGTGATGGGTAGTATTGAATATGCCGTTGTTTTGTTAGAAACACCCGTACTCATGGTGTTGGGTCACGAAAGATGCGGGGCAGTGACTGCAGCGGTGAAAGAAGAATCGCTGCCCAACAGTCAGGTTGATACCTTTGTTAAAGCAATCAAACCAGCTCTAGATAAGGTTAAGGATCGGTCTGGTGATGCCGTTGACAACGCAGTGATTGCCAATGTGGAATATCAGATAGAAAAGCTGGAGCAATCGCCCCTATTAACTGAGCGAATGCAGTCAGGTAAATTGAAGATTGTGGGAGGTCGTTATGACTTGGATACGGGAGAAGTGAAGCTCCTCACGTAACAGTGACCAGTGAGCAATTATAGCAGAAGTCACCGAGTCAGTAGTAGGGACGTTCGCTAGACTTCGTCACCCTGCGGCGAACGGCGACAGTTCACGTCCGTACACCGAGTAGGGGCGTGCACCGCTAGACTTCGTAAGGGACTGACTCTGCCCTCGAAGGGCGGAGTACCTTGGATACCGCTAGAAAATGCCAACGGCTATAAAGCAGTAAACTAAGCAAAAGAAACAATAGTACAATTACATTTTTAAAAATAGAGATAAAATTTATGGTTTCGACTATCCCCATTAGCGATCGCTATAGGTTAAAGACTTCTCAGCTAGATATGCCGCCCCGACTATTACTCGGACCGGGACCTGCCAATGTCCACCCTCGGGTACTAGCTGCCATGAGTACCCCTCCCGTCGGACATCTCGACCCTTCCTTCTTGACATTAATGAATGAAATCCAAGATTTACTTCGTTATGCTTGGCAAACAGACAATGAATTAACTATCGCTGTCAGTGGAACGGGTAGCGCAGCGATGGAAGCCACCCTTGCTAATGTCATCGAACCAGAGGATGTAGTTCTAGTGGGAGTCAAAGGCTACTTTGGACATCGCTTAGTCGATATGGCAAGTCGCTATAGGGCAAAGGTGCATAAGCTGATGAAGCCTTGGGGAGAAGTCTTTTCCCTCGAAGAAATTAAAACAGGTTTAGAAAAGCATCGTCCGGCAGTTCTGGCTTTAGTTCATGCCGAAACCTCTACGGGAGTGCGTCAGCCCCTAGAAGGAATAGCAGAATTATGTCGCCAATATGATTGCCTCTTGTTAGTAGACACGGTTACCAGTTTGGGAGGCATACCCCTGTTTATCGATGCCTGGGGTATTGACCTCGCCTATAGCTGTAGCCAAAAAGGTCTTGGCTGTCCTCCTGGAGCTTCGCCTTTTACCATGAGTTCTCGTGCTGTTGATAAACTACATAGTCGCCGCACTCCGGTAGCTAATTGGTATTTAGATATGGGTTTGTTGACCAAATATTGGGGCGAGGAAAGAGTCTATCATCACACCGCACCGATCAATATGAATTACGGCTTGTGCGAAGCTTTGCGTTTAGTAGCCGAAGAAGGACTAGAACAACGTTGGCAAAGACATCAAGCTAATGCCGAACTCCTCTGGCGAGGATTGGAAGAATTGAAGTTAGTCTCTCATGTAGACCAAGAGTTTCGTCTGCCTACTCTAACAACCGTACGCATTCCTGAAGGAGTAGATGGTAAAGCAGTAGCCCGTAAATTACTCGATGAGTACAACCTTGAAATTGCTGGCGGCTTGGGTGAATTAGCTGGAAAAGTCTGGCGGATAGGTTTGATGGGTTATAACAGTCGTCCAGAAAATGTTTTACTCGTGCTGGAAGCATTGGCGCAAGTTTTATCCAGAAGATAATTGCCCATAATAGAAAGTGCAGTAGCATCATTGAGAACGAGTTGTGTCGCCCATTCAAAAATTTCTTCTTACCTGGTCTCTCGCGATCGTCGCGAGCTGGCTTACAGTCAAAGCACTGAGCTATGTCGGTGAATTAATTAGCATTATCCTGACAGCTGCGCTGATTGCTTTTTTACTCAACTATCCCGTCAATTTTTTGAAATCTGTTTTACCTCGTTCCCTTGCTGCTGCGCTAGTCTACTTGATAAGTGTGCTGGTAGTAGTGTTGCTGCTGGTAACTTTACTACCCCCAGTTATCAACCAGGCTGGAAGATTAATCGTAGGATTTCCCTCTTTATTGGAACAGACTCAACAAAAATTGACCAGTTTTCAAGCTTGGAGTGAAGCTCGTGGCTTACCAATTGATGTTCAACTGCTCACTTCTGAATTTACGGCTCGCATCCAAGCGATCGCAGAATCAACTGCCAAAACTGGGGTAAGCGTTGTTTTGGGCACCTTCGATCAATTTTTAGATTTTATCTTGATCTTGGTAATTTCTTTTTACATGCTAATTGATGGGGAAAGGCTGTGGCGGTTGTTTACTAGCATTTTTAATCCCATCATTCAAAAAGAATTAACGGCATCATTGCAAAGAAATTTGCAGCAATTTGTGACTGGTCAGTTACTTTTGGGAGCGTTTATGGCAACAACCCTTACCTTTGCATTCTGGCTTTTACAAGTGCCATTTTTCCTTTTATTTGCCGTGTTTATCGGACTGATGGAGGTTATTCCCTTCATCGGAGCCACATTAGGAATCGGCACAGTCGTCATTGTGGTATTTTTTATTAACGGATGGTTGGCACTTAAAATATTAGCGGTTTCCGTTGCCATTCAGCAGGTGAAGGATAATGCGATCGCGCCAAAACTGATGGGAAATTTAACCGGATTATCCCCAGTAATGATTTTAATCGCTCTATTACTCGGTGCTCAATTTGGCGGACTACTTGGTATTATTCTCGCCATTCCGCTAACAGGGGTGGCAAAAAGTTTAGTAGAAATTGTTGCCGATCCCGCGCTGCCCCCACAAACGGCCTCTTTTTTTGGTAATCCGCTAAAAAACAACGAAATAATCGATATTAAAGAATAAGCTTGCTTCTTTTTCCTAATAATGTCAACAATTTAAAGGAATAAATTTGTGTAGCCAAAATTCTCCGATCGATTATCAATGGTGATGCAATACTAGCAACAGCTAAACAAATTCAATATTTTATTGAAGAGATATTTGCTACTGTGTACTATTTCAGTAACATTTAATCATTCTTTCTGGTAACCACATATACCAATTTTTAGGATTAATGGGCACTTTTACTAAACCATTCTCTTGCTTAGTATAAGATTGTTCAGCTAAACATAGCCCTTGTTTTAAAGAAATAGTTGGTTCAAAATCAGCTTTTGTAATAGTATGCAAGCCATTGACTATATATATACAAAGCAGAGAACAAAGCAAAATATTTTCTAACTTGAGGTTATTTACTGAAAAATTGTCAAATTTCTCTATTAAGTAGGCTACTATGACAAACGACATGAAAATAAATATTAGATTTGGAGCCATCGTGTAAACAGTTGTTTTTAGCTTAGGATTGTTTTGCATGACAACTAATAAACCAGGTCTCCAAGCAAAAGTCATCCAAGAGATACTCCCTAAACAGTAAAGACAATATACAATAATCTTTTTGCGTAAAATTAATGTAAGGGATATTAAAATAGCAATAGCTAATAATACTAAAAATTCTGGTATTTTCTCGTATATTGACGCAAATAATTGATTTATCCAAAACTTTTTAAAGAAAGCTTTATGATTATATTGTTCGTCTTGAGGAATACCATAAACTTGACCATAACTTTTTGAGTTTAAGCCGATAATATATATATTTAAAAAATAGATTATCGTTCCAATGCCAGTTATGAAACAACTTGTTGATATTCCTTTTAATTCAATTTTTTGAGCGACCGGAGTAACTTTTGATTTTAAAAACTTGGGAAAAGCTTGAGCTAAATAATTTAAATAAACAAAAGTAATAAAATATTAATTGGTTGCGTAATTATACACAGAAAAATCAAAAGATCTATTGCGAACAAACTAATCTTAGAATGTTTATCAAAAAATAATATACGATCGCCTACTAATAAAAAACAAAAATAGATAGATAAAAATCCAAAGTTTAATATTCTTCCAAAAACAAGAAAATGATCCAGTAAACCAATATTTATAAAACAATTACTAATTATAATAGCAATTAAATATTTAATTTTAATTTTTGAATAAAATAAAAGGAGAGGAAGACAAAAAATAAATGCATATATTAAATAAGATATAATAGCTACTATTTTAGGTACAATCAAAATATTCTCATTAAAAAAAAATCTATTTATCTCTAAACATAATGCTGCAACTAAAAATTTAAAAAACTGCATGTATCCTTTATCTAAAAAATTGAGATATAAAGCCTTCCAGAATCCATAATTAATAATCCCAGCCAGATATTCTCTTCCATCTTCTGCCCAAATATCTTCTCTTATAAAAGGAATAGGATTACGAAGAAACAGTACTATAGCACTAATAAAAACTAGAAAAAAATAAGAATAAAGTAAGTTTTGATCTCGAAACTCTAATTTTACCATTCATTCCGTTCCTTATTTAAAATTTGAATTAGTATTTATTTATTTTTAGTTATTTATTATCTTAAAAACTATTTCAGAAATGTAATATACATTTTATTGAGTAAAAAGCGACTACGCGATTCAGAACCTTAGGAGCAGCACTATTTAAATCTTTTCAAACAAGCGATCGCATCTCATAAAAAGGCGATTGTTACTACACGAAGCTGATTTCAAAATTTACTGTTTTTTCCAACTTCAAGTTCAGAATCCCAACCGATAGGAAGAGAGCCATTAGCTCTGGCATCAATGGCACCTTGAAAACACTTTTGCTTTATCCGATTATCCGATCCACTTTGTGTAGCTTCATATTGATTGAAAAAGTCTTCTTCTGGTTGCTAGTTTTATTGCTAAAGTAAGGGCGAGCGAGATAAAATCTGCTGTATTTTTACGCATCATGCCGAGCGAAGAAATGGCAAATAGGGAAAAAATCGATCGCCAACGAGAACATCAGGCTAACGAACGCACCTTTCTAGCTTGGCTGCGTACATCTATTTCCTTAATTGCTTTTGGTTTTGCGATCGCGCGGTTCGGTTTGTTTCTGCGTCAGCTAGGAGTAGCGGTTACGCAACGGCTAGAACCGTTCCATCCCATTTTTAATTCCCAAACCTTGGGCAATATTTTAGTCATTTTGGGCATTGCAGTTATTGCACTAGCAGCTTGGCGTTACAATCAAGTGTTTTGGCAAATTGAGCGAGGAGATTATCGACCCAATCGATGGATAGTTTGGCTGCTAACTGGAGTAGTAATGTTTTTGGGCATATTGAGTATGCCTTTATTACTGGTGTGGCGAGAAATTTCTTCTCCATCTACCAAGCCTAACGCTTCACCTCCTTCTTTTCAAAAAATTGAAACCGATCGAAATAACTCGAATTAGATAAATTCATTGGCTGAGAGTAGCTGTTGAATTTGAGATGGCTTTAACTCCTCTACATTGCCCAATATTATTGCAGCGCCTGCCTCTTTGAGTTTGTTAGCATAATCTGCCTGTCGCTGGGGTGCAGACTGTACGTGAGGAGGTAAAACCCCCACCCCTAGCCAACTACGCTTTGGTTGAAGCTCTCTTGCTTTAGTTACGGTGTACATATCGGCTACCGTGTCACCTACATATAACACGGGAGTCAATGGTAATTCCACGTCATCCCCTTCGATGTGTTCGACTGTAGCAAACAAACCTGTGGGGTCTGGTTTTCCCGGTACGTCTTCCATAGCAATTAATACTGGTTGTTGCAATCCCAACCGTTTTTTGAGGATATATTCTGCCGAACCTCTGGTGGCACCACTAAAAAAACCCCAACCAATTTGGTTAATACTTAATTGCTCTAAATAGGTGGGGGACAGAAGCAATGGTTCGGAGGTAATATATCCATCCCAGCAATCGGGATTAGTACCCCGATAACGACCTTGAAAAAAAGTAACAATACTGTCATAGTCAAGAATTATGCGATCGCGGTGGTGACCCCGAGACTCAAAATAACGATAGATTAGTTCGCGGGATGCTTCCCAGTCATTATTCCAGATCCCTTCTCCCTTGAGGCGATCGATGTCTTCCATAGTCGGTCGCCAGTTTCCTTCAGTAAAGTGCTCGACTGTATCGGCGATCGCCCTGCGGTAAGAGCCGCTAACATCTCTAATCACCCCATCAATATCAAAAACGACAATTGTTGTTAATTTCTTCCGCGCCATAGCCAACTATCAGGTATAATAAGATTTGATTAATGATTAAAAATAGAATAAGTAAATATAGAAACTCGGAGGTGTAATTGGAGTCAAAATTTACTTTAAAAGTTCTTTGGTTAGAAAAAGATGTTGCCATTGCGGTAGATCAGGTTGTCGGTAAAGGAACTAGCCCTTTAACCGCTTATTTTTTCTGGCCTCGTAAGGACGCTTGGCAACAGTTAAAAGAAGAGTTAGAAGCAAAGCATTGGATATCAGAAGCCGAGCGGGTTGAAATACTCAATCAAGCTACAGAAGTAATCAATTTCTGGCAAGAACTCGGTAAAACCATCTCAATGGCACAAGCTCAGGAAAAGTTTCCACAGGTGGTTTTTAGTGGAACTAACTAACAAAGTAAATTAATTGAGGTTTAGCGATACTTGAGCCTCAATTTAAAACAATAACTGAGATTTTCTCCAACCAGTTAAGGGCAGAGTCATCAAAACTTCTGCCCTAATTTATTTTATTTATGGTTTATTAAACCGATACCATCCCTCCAGCTGCCTGGAATCTTGCTCTAGCTCGCTTTAATGCCTGTTTTGCTTGAAACTTTTGTTGGCGATCGCCATTTTTATCTACTTCGTTAAAGCGACTTTGAGCTTGCTCGAACTCGGTCCGAGCGGCTTCACGATCGATGGAATCACCCATTTCAGCAGAATTGACAAGGACTTTAACCTCATTATTTTCCACCTCAGCAAATCCACCCATCAAAGCGATCGCTTTCCAATCCTTGCCAGGACGGATGCGCATTACACCCACATCCAAAGCACTCAAAAGAGGCGCGTGACCTGAAAGAATACCTAGTTGTCCGGTAGTGCTAGGTAAAATAATTTCTTCAACTTTATCGTCCCAAACAGTTTTATCGGGAGTAATTACTTTTAAACTTAATACCATCTTTTTTAGTTATCAACGATCGATTATCCCTGACCGAATTTTATTAGGTGTTGGGTAGATTCTATATTTAACCTAAAATCTAACACCTAATAACTGCTCAGTTTCGATTAGCTTTTTTTCAGTTTTTCTGCTTTGGCGATCGCTTCTTCGATATTACCTACCAAATAGAAAGCTTGTTCTGGCAGGTCGTCTAATTCGCCATTGAGAATCATCTTGAAGCCCTTAATCGTTTCTTCTAGAGGAACATACTTACCGGGGGAGCCAGTAAATACTTCTGCTACAAAGAAAGGCTGAGACAAGAAACGCTCGATCTTACGGGCACGGTCTACGGTCAGACGGTCATCTTCTGATAGTTCGTCTAGTCCCAAAATAGCAATAATATCTTGCAGTTCCTTATAGCGTTGCAAAGTGGACTGTACGGCGCGGGCAGTATCATAATGCTCTTCCCCTACAATGCTTGGCTGCAACATGGTGCTGGTAGAGCCTAGAGGATCTACAGCAGGATAAATCCCCTTTGATGCTAACCCCCGAGATAATACAGTGGTTCCGTCCAAGTGAGCAAAAGTAGTTGCTGGTGCCGGGTCGGTCAAGTCGTCTGCCGGAACGTAGACAGCTTGAATCGAAGTAATCGAACCTTCTTTGGTTGAAGTAATCCGTTCTTGCAAGTCGCCAACATCGGTACCGAGAGTAGGTTGATATCCTACTGCCGAAGGCATCCGTCCTAAAAGTGCCGATACTTCAGAACCGGCTTGTACAAAGCGGAAAATATTGTCAATAAACAGTAGCACGTCTTGCTTGTTAACATCGCGGAAATATTCCGCCATTGTCAGTGCTGATAAACCAACCCGCATTCTTGCTCCGGGAGGCTCGTTCATCTGTCCGTAAACGAGGGCAATTTTGGACTCTTCTGGATTGTCGGGGTTAATTACCTTAGATTCAATCATCTCGTTGTAGAGGTCATTGCCTTCACGAGTACGCTCGCCTACACCGCCAAACACCGACACTCCACCGTGCTGAATCGCAATATTATTGATTAACTCCATCATAATGACGGTTTTGCCAACTCCAGCACCACCAAATAGACCGATTTTACCGCCCTGACGGTAAGGAGTCAGCAAGTCGATAACCTTAATACCAGTTTCAAAAACTGTAGGCTTGGTTTCTAACTCGGTTAGTTTGGGTGCAGGACGGTGAATGGGAAAAGTTTCCGCCCCTTCTACAGCTCCTTTATTATCTACAGGCTCGCCGAGAACATTGAAAATTCTACCTAAAGTTACTTTGCCGACAGGAACGCTGATGGGTGTCCCGGTGTCAACAATATCCATGCCTCTGACTAAACCGTCAGTGCTACTCATCGCCACAGCTCTGACTTGGTTATCACCGAGAAGCTGCTGTACTTCACAAGTGACAGAAACGTCTTCTCCTGAAGAATTTTTACCCGTTACTTTCAAAGCGTTGTAAATACGGGGCATTTTGCCGCTAGAAAATCTAGCATCGATGACGGGTCCGATGATTTGGGTAATCTTACCAATGTTTGTTTTATCTGTTGTGGCTACCATGCTTTACGTCTACTGGGTGGTTAGCTATTAATTTAAAGGGTGGAAAAATCTTAAGCTAGTCTAAAAATTTGCCATTTCTTAGATTATCACTTTATGTACTCGATTGAGTAATTTGGAAATTCCCACTATGGTATAAAGTAACGCTCACCTCGACCATATCTAGTTCACAAATAAATATTAAAAAGTAGCCAATTATACGTTTTAGATCTGTTTCAATAAAGATAGATGCCACAATATTGTTTTTCTCCCCTACACTGCAGTTCGAGAGCGAGACAAGTTGGCAATTAGAGCTGGTTAGTGAGGCTTATGGCAAAAGCAATAATTTCTGAAGCAGATAATTTAGCGGCTACTCTGTTATCTTCTTCAACTTCAACAAGTAAATCTAGTAGCAAAATTGTCGCTCCATCTTTATTAGCCGATGCGAGCACCCGACTCGAACGAGCTTTGCGATACGTTTCTATTTCCGATGATGCAATATCCCGTCTGAGATATCCTAAAGCTAGCTTGAGTGTTTCTATTCCAGTGAGAATGGATGATGGTTCCCTAAGAATTTTTCAGGGTTATCGCGTCCGCTACGACGACACTAGAGGACCGGGAAAAGGAGGAGTGCGCTATCATCCCAATGTCACTCTTGATGAAGTGCAATCTCTTGCATTTTGGATGACTTTTAAGTGTGCGCTCCTCAATCTTCCCTTTGGCGGTGCTAAAGGAGGAGTGACGGTTAATCCCAAAGAGTTATCCCAAGCAGAATTAGAAAGATTGAGTCGGGGTTATGTAGATGCGATCGCCGATTTTATCGGTCCTGATGTAGATATTCCCGCTCCCGATGTTTACACCAACTCTACCATTATGGGTTGGATGATGGATCAGTATAGTATTATCAAACGTCAACTCACTCGGGGCGTAGTTACGGGAAAACCTCTGACTTTAGGCGGCAGTCGTGGAAGAGAGACAGCAACAGCGATGGGAGCTTTCTACATCATCCAGACAATTTTGCCCAAATTTAACCAAATACCAGAACAAACTACTGTAGCCATGCAAGGTTTTGGCAATGCGGGGTCAACCCTTGCCGATTTACTAGCTAAAGCAGGATATAAAGTAGTAGCAGTCAGCGACTCTCAAGGAGGAATCTACGCACCACAAGGTCTAGATATTCCTAGCATTCGAGAGTATAAAAATAGTCGTCGCAGTGTTAAGGCTGTTTATTGCAAAGATAGCGTTTGTAATATCGTCGAACATCAAGTTATTACTAATGAGCAACTTTTAACCTTAGATGTCGATGTACTAATTCCAGCAGCATTGGAAAATCAAATTACAATTGCCAATGCATCAGATGTCAAGGCTAAATATATCTTTGAAGTTGCTAATGGTCCCATTACTTCGGCTGCTGACGATATTTTGTCAGACAAAGGCATTCATGTCTTTCCCGATATTTTAGTTAATGCTGGAGGCGTGACAGTTAGTTATTTTGAATGGGTACAGAATCGCAATGGCTGGTATTGGACGCTAGAAGAAATCAATCAGCGTCTTAAGGAAAAAATGGAGGCAGAAACCCAACAAACTTGGTCAATTGCGCAAGAATTAGGAGTGAGCATTCGTACTGCAGCCTATATCCATGCCTTAAATCGACTCGGAGAAGCTTTAGATGCTAAAGGTACGAGGGACTACTATATTAACCCCATGTAAGCTTTCAATCAGCAGACAGAATGCAGGAGACAGCAATCAGAAGATAATTAACGAATTTATTGTATTTATCGTTAATTAAAGACCATTAAATCAAAGATTTTAATGGGGGTCTTAGACCTAATCTTTATTCTTATCTACTGACTACTGACTTCTTTTTGATAACCTAAAAATATAGCAGTAAAGAGGCGTGTTCGTGCGCCTCGATCTTTGTTGCTTAACACCGATACAAATTTATTCAAGTCAAAATTTCAAATTTACCAACATTTATTACAGTAAAGATGTTACCTGAAAAAGATATTTATGAAGTAGCGATCGTTGGTGCGGGAGTTTGCGGCACTGCCTTGCTATATACCTTAAGCAATTACACTAACGTCAATAAAATTGCTTTATTGGAAAAAAATCAGGCAGTTGCTTTAGTTAATTCTCATCAAAATAGTAATAGTCAAACCCTTCATTTTGGCGACATCGAAACTAATTATACGTTGGCCAAAGCACGAAAAGTTAATCTAGCAGCTAGTCTGGTTAAAAATTATCTACTGCGGTACGATCCACAACAAGAAATTTATACTAAATACCATAAAATGGTATTGGCTGTTGGCAAAGAGCAAACAGAACAAATTAGGAAAAGATATCAAGAATTTAAGCAGTTATTTCCTGAATTAAGATTAATAGAACGTCAGGAAATACAATCTATTGAACCAAAAGTTTTACAAGGAAGAGATACCGAAGAAGAAATTTTGGCGTTATATACTCCAGAAGGTTATACAGTTGATTTTCAGAAGTTAGCTCAATCTTTTGTTAATAATGCTCTCAATATTTCAAATAAAACAATTGAGCTAATGATGGGAACAAAAGTCAAAAAAATAGAAACAAAAGAAGACCTTCTCTACATCCAAATGGATCGGAAAACGATCGCAGCCAAAGCAGTAGCCGTGACGGCAGGTGCTCATAGCTTATTACTAGCAAAATCAATGGGTTATGGTCAAAATTATGCTCTTTTGAGCGTGGCGGGAAGTTTTTACTTTGCTCCAGAAATGCTCAACGGCAAAGTCTATACTGTACAACTTCAAAAATTACCATTTGCTGCCATTCACGGCGATCCCGAAGTACACGATCGCCGTCACACTAGATTTGGTCCTACTGCTAAAGTATTGCCAATGTTAGAGCGGCATAATTATAGTACTGTTTGGGAGTATCTGCAGACAGCGGGGTTAAGTTTAGCTGCCTTTAAAAGTTTCTGGAAGATTCTCTCCGATCCGGTTATTTTTAAATATATATTGAAAAATTTCATCTACGACCTTCCTTTTATCGGCAAAAGACTGTTTATTGAAGAAGTACGCCACATTATTCCTTCAATTAAATTAAGCGAGTTGCAATTTGCCAAGGGATATGGAGGGATCAGACCGCAAATTATCGATCTCAAGTCTCAAAGTTTGGAAATGGGAGAAGCCAAAATTGTTGGCGATCGCATTTTGTTTAACATCACTCCTTCTCCTGGTGCATCTACGTGTTTACAAAATGCGCAAGACGATACACGAAGATTGATTAGTTTTTTAGGAGAAGAATACACTTTTGACCAAGAAAGATTTTTAGCCGATCTAGCGAGCGACGAATTATGTCAAAGTCAGTCGGTTTAATCTGAATAGATCGATTCTTCTTTGTCTGTTCCTGCGCCATTGGAATGGCGATTCAACCATACCTGCTGCTGCGGTGGAAGAATGGGGATGCCAGCACGCTTGAAAGCGATCGCGATGCGGCGGCGAAACTCTCGCGATACTTCCCATTGTTTGAGAGGTTCTGTTTTAATCCAAACTTTAATAATTATGCCTCGATCTTCAAAATTGTCCACTCCAAGTACTTGAGGGGATTCTAATATTTTCTCTTGCCAAAGGGAATCTTGGCTCATTTCTTCTGCCACATGAGAGATTAAATGCAACGCTTTATCCACATCAGTATGATAAGCGATCGGAATGTTCAAATCCGCTCTCGACCATTGACTAGAAAGATTAGCAACTATCCTAATTTCACTATTAGGAACGGTGATTAATCGTCCCGCAGCATCCCTAAGCTGAGTAATCCGCAAATTCATATTTTCTACCAAACCATCAACTTCTCCAACTTTGATGACATCGCCAACAGCGTATTGGTCTTCGAGAAGAATAAAAAAACCGTTGATGGCATCTTTGATCAAGTTTTGCGAAGCCAAAGATATGGCAAGACCGAGAATTCCAGCACCAGCTAACAAGGGAGCAACATTTACGCCAGCAACGGAAAAAGCCACTAAAATTCCTATTCCAGTCCAGATAACTGTAACTACACTTCTGCCAATTCTGGTAATAGTATTTACCCGCAATTGTGTGCGTTGATTGGCTCTCATACTTAATACATATGTACTACCAAAAAAGGTAGAGACAAAACGAGCAATTAGCGCATAGCTGAGGCGAATAAAAAGGTAAGTGAGTATGCCAACGCCTACAATTATTAAAGGAATGCGAATAGCAACAATAATCAAAGTGTAAATTACTCGGGTATGGGGGAATAAAAACAGAACATATAAAATGCCTCCTCCCCAAAGAAGGATTCGTAATAATTGAAGCAATCGATATTGAATTTCTTTAATATTCCAATGTTGCCTTTGAGTCAGCTGAGTCGATATAGGCGCAGAACGAGAACTTTCAGAGGGTGCTAGCTGTTGTCTTGATTTTCGCAAGCGGCGAATCCAACGAGAAATTGGCAAACTAGATAAGATGATAGCTACGCTTACGATAGCAGCTATTATTCCTTGACGAGCTAAAAATCCCGGTTGTCTTTGTTGTCTTGCTTGTTGAAAACCTCTCTCCAAGACTTCAATAATCTGGTCAGCTCTTGTGGGAACATTAACTCCATAGGCTTCAGCATCTTGACGAGTAATAGTTAAAAGTCGGGCATCCTCATTCTCAATCGTGCGTTCTTTGCCTCTAACTTCAATATAGATATCCCATAAATTACCATTCTGTTGTTTTCTAATATTAAATTGCGTAGTCTCATCCTCTAAATAGACACTGCTAATATCATTAAATCTGCTCTGAATTACTTGAATTCTTTCAGATAACTCTGAAGGAGTTGTAGAGACAATTTTAAATAAACAACGGCCATCTAGACGAATGCAACCAAATTCTTGGGAATGAGGTTGCATTTGACCGAGTATTTCTCTGTATTCTCTGAGGTTTTGTAGAGAAGGTAATTGAGCTTGGACTGAGGAGGCGACGAAAATAGTTATTGTTATTAAGCAGCTAATAATTGCAACGGTAATGTTTTTTTTGAACATAAATTTATTGCTCAATTAATTGTCAATTAGTTAATAATTGATTTTAAAACCCTGTTTGAAAGCCAATGGTAATTAAAATTTGTTAACAAACCTATAATTTTCCAATTAATTATTTTTATTTATGTTATAAAAAAATTTAATCCTAGTAAGTACGATTTTAAATTAAAGTTATCTTTCTGTTGAAATCAAAAAAATAATTTAGTCAAGCTCATTACACTGGAAAAAATTTAATTTTGACCTTTTCTAGGATAGACAAGATTTAAATAAAATGCACTAATTAAGTAAAAACACTGAATTAATATTAGGATAATCCTTAGTATTTCTTATTATCTGGGCTATTCGATTATCTACAAAAATAATAATGCTATTCTACTCATAGCCCCTGTTGTGTGGGAGTTGGGAGAGAGTTTGTTTATGCGGCAAAGAACTAAAATCAGAAAAACAATAATGCGCCTACTCATGCTCGTTTTTAGCATAGTAGCCGCGATCGCCTTTGGGTGTCAGAACTCTTTTCCAGGACAATTTCAATCCACTAGTTTTTATACTGCCAATGGCAAGCTTTATGATGCTAACCGCAGTGAATTTATTCCCCGGGGTATAAATAATCTTCACGTTTGGTTTGATGACAATGACGACGATGTTAAGGAAGCATTTGATGCTCTCGAAGATATTGCTGGCTTTGGATTTAACTCGGTTCGAGTTGTCTGGCAAGTTGAATTTTTAGGACGGAAAACTAACGATGCTACGCTAGAGCAAATTATCGAGCGTATTGTCGAGTTAAATATGATTCCGACGATCGGTATTTGGGATGTGACTGGTTCGACAGATAAAGACGCTTTTTTCAATAAAGTGGTATCTTGGTGGACCGATCGCTCTAAGCTATGGCAAAAGTATGAAAACAAAGTTCTCATCAACATAGCCAATGAGTTTGGCGACTATGAAATGGCTTACAAAGGAGATAGACGGGTTTTTCCAGAGATATATAAAGAAGCTATTACTCGCATTCGCGATGCCGGCATTAATAACACACTGGTTATAGATTCTTTTGATTGGAGCAAAGATTATACGTTAATCGGAGACTTTGGTCGAGAAATTTATAACCACGACCCTAAGAAAAATGTCGTGTTTGATATCCATTTCTACTGCGGTTCCGGAGAAAAGGAAGCTGAAATTACGGAGGCATTCAAGTCCATCACCGAACAAAAACTTCCCTTACTGGTAGGTGAGTTTTCTCATATGCACCCGATGCCCTGGGTTTCAGAAGAAGCAAAGTGTGATGTTAAGGAAAAATTTATCATGTCACAAGCGCAGAAGTATGGCGTGGGATATTATGCCTGGGCTTGGCACAATAAAGAATTTTCCGTCGCTTCAGATTGGAGAGCAACCTCTAGAAGACAATTGACTCCTTGGGGCAAAACCCTCGTATTCGACGATCCAAACAGTGTAGTCAAAACCGCTCACCTTGCTACGGTTTTCGATCGAGCTACTCGCTAATGGGGCGAACTAATACTTGAAGTGTTTATTATCTCGATCCAGCAATTGCGAAAAAGAACGAAACAGATACGCCTGCTATTGGCAATTTGTACCATAGCAGTGGCGATTGTCTTTGGCTGTCAAAACTTCGTACCGAAACAACTACCAGTCATCCCCTCTAATACCAGCGCACACATTAAAGTCGATCAATTCGGCTATCGACCAAAAGATCCCAAAGTAGCAGTAATTAGCCAACCTAAACAAGGATTTAATCGAGACGAATCCTTTAATCCTGGAAAAACCTATCAAGTAAGACGTTGGGATAACAATGCAATAGTTTTTTCCGGAAAAACCATGCCTTGGCATGAAGGAAAAACTCAATCAACTTCAGGAGATCGAGGATGGTGGTTTGATTTTTCTGCACTAAAAACTCCTGGCAGTTACTATGTCTTCGACCCGCAAAATCGGGTCAGATCCTATCGCTTTGACATCGATACTGATATCTATCGCTCGCTCCTCATTGCCGCTACCAGAATGTTCTTCTACAATCGCAGCGGCTATGCCAAAAAACCCCCTTTTGCCGACCCAAAATGGACCGACGAAGCCGCCTTTGTGAGGAGAAGACAAGATCGAGAGGCGCGATATATCTACGACAAAAATAATCCCCAAACCGCACGAGATTTAAGCGGAGGCTGGTTTGATGCCGGAGATACCAACAAATATGTTACCTTCGCTCAATCACCAGTACATCAGTTACTGACTGCTTATACCGAAAACCCCAAAATCTGGACTGATGACTTTAACCTACCCGAATCTGGCAATGGTATCCCCGATCTGATCGACGAAATTAAATGGGAAATCGACTGGCTCAAAAAAATGCAGAATGAAGATGGCGGTGTGCTGATTAAGATGGGAACCATCGACTACAATAACGTATCTCCTCCCAGTAAAGATAGAAGACCCCGTTATTATGCTCCCGTTTGTTCTTCTTCAACTATTGCTGCAGCGAGTATGTTTGCTCATGGGGCAATTGTTTTTAATTCCTTTGTTTCCCTATCTGGTTATGCCGAAGACCTCCAAAACCGAGGGATCGAAGCTTGGAATTGGTATCATTCTAACCCCAAGCGAGATGACTGTGACTCTCTAGAGATCAAGTCAGGAGATGCTGATTGGGAGTTAGAAAAACAACAGCAAGAAAGCGTGGTGGCGGCAATCTATCTTTTTGCCCTTACCGGCGATCGCCAATACCAGAACTATATCCAGCAAAACTACTTTAATACCAGACCCTACAATGACGATGGCTGGTCTCGCTACGACCCAGAACAAGGAGATGCTTTACTCTACTATATAAAACTGCCCCAAGCAAATGCTGAAGTCAAAAGGAATATTCTTGACAAAAAACAGCAAGATGCCATTAATAGTGAAGATATCTACCAGTTTATCCCTGAAAAAGATTTATATCGCGCCTATATTACCGACTCTACCTACCATTGGGGCAGTAACTCCGCCAGAGCTAATAATGGCAATACTAATTACGACGTAGTGGCTTATAATCTTGACCTGAGTCACCAAAAAAATTATGGCGAGGGCGAACGAAAAAAGCTAACTTCTCTCTACGCGCCTCAGCTTTACCGCGATCGCGCTTTAGAAATTTTGCACTACTTCCATGGAGTCAATCCCTTCAATCTGGTGTATCTGTCCAATATGTATGCTTACGGTGCAGAAAATTCGGTCAATGAAATTTGGCACGATTGGTTTGCTGACGGAACGAAATACGATAATGCCCTGACTTCCCCTAATGGCCCGGCACCAGGCTACTTGACCGGAGGTCCTAACAAAAACTATACTGGTTCGGCTAGTCCACCTTTAGGAGAGCCTTACCAAAAAGCTTATAAAGATTGGAACAATGCTGCAGACCGAGCTTGGGAAATTACCGAACCGGCAATCTATTATCAATCTGCCTATATTAAACTGTTATCAAAATTTGTCGAGGCAAGGTGACCAAAGCGGTACGTCTTCTCAAGGTTTTGAGTTAATTTATATTCTTCAACTTCATCAACTATTTAAATTATTGAAGCAAAAAAAAAGATATAAAGTTAAATTAGTCAATGATTTCAGTTAAAATCGCAATAATCTTTAAACTTTGACAGGTAAACTACATGACTGCAACTGCTACTCCGGTTAAACATGAAGTCAAAGACCTTTCTCTAGCTCCTAAAGGAAAACAAAGAATAGAATGGGCGGGTAGAGAAATGCCCGTTCTCAAACAAATTAGGGAGCGTTTTGCTAAAGAAAAACCTCTGGCAGGTATTCGCTTAGTTGCTTGCTGTCACGTTACTACCGAAACAGCTAACTTAGCGATCGCTCTCAAAGCTAGCGGTGCAGATGCTCTTCTAATTGCTAGCAACCCTCTTTCTACTCAAGACGATGTAGCTGCTTGCTTAGTTGCAGATTATGGGATTCCTGTCTTTGCCATCAAAGGAGAAGACAACGAAACCTATCATCGTCACGTCCAAATCGCTCTCGATCACAAGCCCAATATCATCATCGACGATGGAAGTGACGTAGTAGCCACTCTCGTTAAAGAAAGACAAAATCAACTGAGTGACATTATCGGAACTACCGAAGAAACTACTACAGGTATCGTCCGCTTGCAAGCCATGTTCAAAGACGGGGTTCTAACTTTTCCTGCTATGAACGTCAACGATGCCGACACTAAACATTTCTTCGACAATCGCTACGGTACGGGTCAATCTACCCTCGATGGTATCATCCGCGCTACTAATGTTCTCTTAGCTGGTAAAGTGGTAGTCGTAGCTGGATATGGCTGGTGTGGTAAAGGCGTTGCCATGCGAGCAAGAGGATTGGGTGCTAATATAATCGTCACCGAAATTAATCCGGTCAAAGCTATCGAAGCAGCTATGGACGGTTTCCGCGTCATGCCAATGAGCGAAGCTGCACCCTTAGGAGATTTATTTATTACTGTCACTGGCAACAAACACGTAATTCGCTCAGAACACTTTGAAGCCATGAAAGATGGGGCGATGGTATGTAATTCCGGTCACTTCGACATCGAAATCGACCTCAAATCTTTAGGAGCAAAAGCTAAAGAAGTTAAAGAAGTCCGCAACTTTACTCAAGAATACAAAATGCCTAATGGCAAATCAATTGTCGTTCTCGGTGAAGGCCGTTTGGTGAATTTGGCTGCAGCGGAAGGACATCCCAGTGCAGTAATGGATATGAGCTTTGCCAACCAAGCCCTAGCTTGCGAATATTTAGCGATCAACAAGGGTAAACTGCAACCTGGTTTACACTCTATTCCCGAAGAAGTCGATCGAGAAATTGCTGCCCTCAAATTAAAAGCAATGGGGATCGAAATCGATACCCTTACTCCCGAGCAAGAAGAATACATCAACTCTTGGACTGCTGGTACTTAAAGTATGAGTCCTTAATTATGGTGGGCATGACCCACCTTTTTTTTAATGGTCTAGATTAGTTCAAACAAAAATTTTTAATTGGCAATTATCAAAAAAATAACTAAAGTCGAGTAAATTTACTTAAGCTTATTATTTTCAATTTGCCCTTACTTTGTAGTTTTGGTTATGTATTGGGAGGATTGACTGGCTATGGAATTGGTTTTTTGGCTTTTGCTACTATCCGGTCAATCGTTGTTACATGTTACGATCCAGAGCTAGTTGTATTCGATCGGGTTAAAGAACTTTACCACACGTGGGGATTTTGGGGTCTACTTATTGCTGCGATTACTCCCATTCCCTATAAAGTTTTTACCATTACCTCTGGAGTGTTTAAATTTGTTTATTTCAGTCTATGCTCGCCTCCGTTCTCGGGCGCGGTCTGCGCTTCTTCCTAGTGGGCGGATTAATCTTTTGGGGTGGAGAAGCTCTCAAACTTTGGATTAAAAAATACTTTGATTGGCTGGCGTGGAGTTTTCTAGCCGTGTTAATTCTTGGTTTTGCTATCTTAAAAGTCTTTTAATTTACAATGGCTAAACTATCTGTAGAACTAGAACGTTACTTTTTTCAACAAGAAAGACAACCCGAAGTGACTTTAGCAGATATTCTTTATCTGACAGAAGAGCGTATATTTGGCTTTTTATTAGTTATTTTATCTCTGCCTTCGGCTTTACCCATTCCTGCTCCTGGTTACTCAATTCCTTTTGGGATTTTGATGTTTATCTTAGCTCTTCAGCTAATTTTGGGTCGTCAACGTCCTTGGCTGCCAGAAAAAATGAAGAAAGGCTCGATGCCTCTAGAAAAAGTTCGGGGCGTAGTCAAAGCAGGAATTCCTTGGTTGCGGAGAATCGAAGCCTTAACCAAACCTAGGATGTCATATATTTGTACTAGTTTGTCAGGTAGAGTAATTATTGGAGTAGCGATCGCCTTAATGGCTATTTTTATGATGATTCCTATTCCAGGAACGAATACTTTACCGGCAATGGGAATTTTTGTGACTGGTTTTGGTTTGATCGAAGATGATGGTGCGATCGCTCTGGCTGGTTTAATAATCTGTGGATTGGGCGCAACTTTATCGCTCTCAATTATATTTGCTGTTATCTGGGGCGGTTCGAGTCTGTTGGATGTAATTAAAGGCTTTTTAGGTCGTTAGAATTTTTGGAAATAGAAATATTTTGTTTAGATTCAATATTTTTGACAGGGAACAGGGAACAATCATCAGTTATCAGTCATTAGTCCTTTGTCATTGGTAAAGGTTTCAAGCATGTTTATATTTCGCAACATAGCTTGGTTTATTCTTACTGACTGACTTAACTTGTGCTAATTAGATAGTTTCTCAACAAAACTTTGATGTTCTGGTGTAGACAATCCTTGCTGTAAAATGGCTAATACTTTACCTAAATCTCCTGATAATAATGCTGATTTGTCTAACCACAACCACGGAAAGACTTGAGAGCAAACTATATTATCTGGATTTGGTTGAAGTTGAATATACTCGCCTTCATTTAACCTCAACCAATCAAATTGACGGTCATAAACTTGCCATACTAAATATTCCTGTACTTGATTACGACGATATACTTTGAGAATAATAAAAAATTATAGGGTGAAAAGAAATTAAGTCATTTTCACCCCGTGAAAGTTTCCTATTTGTTGTCCCAAAATCTTTTTACCTTACTGGATCTACCACGCAAGTCTGCATTCTGAGGGTAGCAGCGGCAGCATAATTACGACCGGAGGGAGTATCTGGATTAAAATTATTACCAGTTTCATTCAAAGGTGAAGCTACCTGGCAATAAGCAGACATTTGCTCGATCAGTTGTTGACCCCAGTGACCGGAAATATCAGCAAACGTTCTCGATACTTGGGTGGTAGCTAAGTTTGGTGTCGCTCCCCGTTCCACTTGGACAAATTCGGCTGCTCTACGCAATACAGCCATTAACTCAGCTCTGGTGACTGGTTGTTCTGGTCGAAAAGTTCCATCAGGATAGCCACTAACAATCTGGTTTTCTTTTGCCCATTGAATTTTTGCCGCACTCCATCGAGAAGAAACTACATCAGAGTAAGGTTGAGTGGTAGCTTGAGCTGGAGTTTGAATTTTGAGATCGGGGACGGTGTTTAAAGATTCAATGACCATCGATACCAATTGTTCTCTAGTAAGAGACGCTTGGGGACGAAAAGTATTGTCCTCTTTAAACCCAGCAATAAAACCGAGAGCGACAGCTCGTTCTATTTCTTCTTTGTAGATATCATTAGCAATATCCCGAAAACTGGGAGTCCTAGCAGCTACTGGAAGAGATGGACTATCGCCAGCAGCAGCGATCTCCTGACTATCTCCACTCAGATAAACGTGACCCAATATCTTGTCTTCATACGTTCTTTTAGTTAACTGCCAACCTGGATTGAGAAAAATTTTGAGAAAACCATCACTCATCCCGTAAGTTTTCCCAACTACAATGGGTGGCTGAGAGCGATCGGTACGAGAATTTGCTACTAACTGCAGTTCTCCATCTTTCTCGGTCACGCTCAAAAGATAATCTAAACCATAATCTCGATTGTCTAAACGAACGGAATAACCGTTACTGTCCGTAGCCCGATTACAATGTCCGGTAAAATCAAAAGTCGTCCACAACGGTTCAACAACTACTGGTTCAGAACCCCTTTCACTCCAGCACTGATTTTTCCCGGGAATTTGTTCGATAATAACCAAATTGTACTTATTTTGTCCGAAAGGGGCAGCCACAGCAATAATTTGATTTTGGTCAATCTCTTTCTCTTGATAGGTTGTGGCTTTGGCTGGCATGAAAGAAATTGTGCTAGTTATAACTGCCGTTGCCATGGCTAAAAGTTTGAGCGGCTGCGTGAATTTCATCATAATTTTTTTCTCTAGGGATTTTAAGGACTACGAGTATAGTCTAGATTGGAAAAATCGTCCCGTTCGGGAGCAAAAATTTTTTTATACCGTCAAGAATAGAAAGTCCGATTTTGGCAAAGCCAAGGTGTGTAGCGAGAGGTTCGCTCCCTTCGTATAACTGTTAGATGATAGGCAGTTGGTGTTAAGTAGATTATTGCTTTACCTAAATACCTTTTTTTCTTGGCTCAAAATCGAAGTTCCCATCGTTTTGGGCTGACAGACTGATTCTTCTATCGAGATGTTCCCGCCGAATTTTTATACTGAAATTTAATTATTTGCTCATTGGCATAAATTAATGAACAACAAGTTTACATCTTTGCTAATTGTATTTTTTCCTTTATCGTTCTTTTTCGCTCTAGCTACCGAAGGAATAAAAGCAGTAGCACAAACAAATACAGCCAATCGCTATCCTCCCGAATACGTACGGGAATATATGGAAGATTGCGTAAAAGAGTCGATGGCTGAAGGATTACCGGAAGAAGAAGCAAAAACTTTATGTACTTGTACTTTAAATCGATTTCAACAGCAATACACTCTCGACGAATTTAAAAAATTGACAGAAGCATCCAAGACGGATCAAACGGCAGCAGATGCTTTGATAACGGTAGGAGAATCTTGTCTGGAAGAAATTTTATATGAACAATAATTGTATCTACAGCGGTTCTTAAATAGATGAGGTGTTAGATATTAGTTATTAGGTAGATTATTACTTAACCAATAATTTAATAATTATGACTAATACCGGTTCCCTGTTTTCTTTGAACAAGGAGACAGCAATTCTGAATTCAGAAATCAGAAGGATTTTAGTAAGATCTTTAACTCGATTTATTCTGACTCCTGACTGCTGACTCCTGACTCCTGATTTTGAGCGCGATCTTGGCTTGGTTCGCCTTGCCACTCTTCAGTCAAACTAGCAATCCAGGCAAATAGTAACAATATAGGAGTAATAACTATTAATATCAGCAAAAATACAATACCTTGGAGTCCCTTCATGGTTTAAGTTAGAAAGAAGAGTGAAATACTCAAATAATTAAATAAATTAAATTCCTAAAAATTTTAGTTAGAGTCGAGCGCAAATCGCTGCGGATCTACATGCTGGGAGATAATTATTGTGCCTAAAATATTACCAAGTCAATTTATAATTCGTTGTTTAATTACTACAAGTTTAACAATCGGTAGCACCCTAATCGATCGGGGAGAAATAGGTAAGCCCGTACAAGCAGCAACCGGAGCTTATTGTCATTTTGACCAGACCGAAATACAAACAAAAGAAAAGCTACTTCAAGCTGCATTAGAAGGTGATTCTCAGGCATATCAGCAATACAAGCAACTTTTGCAACAACACACCGCAATGCTACGTCAATGTCGTAGCACAACTTGGCCTCAAGAACAAGCAATTTGGTTGCGTCTCTATCCCTGTGATGTCAGTCCCGGCTCCATTGACTATGTTCTCGATCGCATTGTCAATTTAGGCTACAACAAAATTTATCTAGAAGTCTTTTATGACAGTCAAGTTTTATTACCCCCAGCAGATAATCCTACTCCGTGGGTTCCGGTAGTTCGAGCTCCGGGGGCGGAAAATGTCGATCTTCTCGAACAAACCATCAAAAAAGGTCGCGAGAGGGGTTTACAAGTCTATGCTTGGCTGTTTACTATGAATTTTGGCTATACTTATGCCCAACTTGGCGATCGCCAGGAGGTGTTAGCCCGCAATGGTAGGGGAGAAAACACGATCGCTGTAGTCCACGACCGTTCCCAAGCTTTTATCGACCCTTACAATCGTCAGGCACAAATTGACTATCATCGTCTCGTCGAAGCGGTGCTCAGAAGACAACCAGATGGAGTTTTGTTTGACTACGTTCGTTATGCTCGCGGTACGGGGGGGCAATCGGTAGTTCATCACGTTAAGGATTTATGGATTTACAGTCCCGCCTCTTTGCAAGCCCTTTACAATCGCGCTAAAAATAAAAAAGCCCGAGCCTTAATCGAACGATACGTGACCAGAGGAAATATTACTGCTAGCGATATTACTACTGTTGACCAACTTTATCCCGAAGAAGGCGCGCCTAACTGGCAAGGTCGTCAAATTAGCAGTACAGAAAGTAAACAATCACCCGCAGAGCGTCAGCAACGATTACAAGCCGAACTGTGGCACTTTACCGTCGCTCATGCTGCTCAAGGAGTTATCGATTTTCTTACTTCCGTCGCTTCCCCGGTTCAACGTCTGGGAATATCTACAGGGGCAGTCTTTTTTCCCGGTGCCAATCGCACGGTCGGTCGGGGCGGATTTGACTCTCGCCTGCAGGCTTGGGATAAGTTTCCTGCTTCGATGGAATGGCATCCCATGGCTTACGCGGTATGTGAAGGCACTGATTGTATTGTCAATGAAGTGAAAACCGTACTCCAAAGTGCGCCTGCAGGCACAAAAGTGATTCCCGCGCTTGCCGGTGCTTGGGGTAGGACTTACGATAAGCATCCTCCTCTAGAAGCCCAAATGCGTGCCCTGCGTAATTCATTTCCCCAAATTAATTCTGTCAGTCATTTTTCCTATTCTTGGCAGGAACCAGAAATAGACCGCCAACGTAAATTCTGTAATTTGCAATGAGGGTAACTCTCCAAGACGAAATTTTGATAATTAACCATGAAGACCTCCCAAACTATCAAAAAGGTGGTTCGATAGTACGTAATAGCTATTTTTGGGCATTAAAGTCGATCGCTTGTTATGCTCCTAAAGGAAAAGATTGGGAATTCGATCCAGAAGTATGGGTGGCTTTAAGGAGAATGCTGCTGTCTTTTAGCCAATCTGGATATTTGGGATTGAGAGAAACTGTGTTGGAATTTTCTCCAGATACTATTATCCCAGAGTGTCTGCGTTCGGTTTCTACTTGGCTTTAGGGTAGATAATCAATCCTTCAGCTAAGAGCATCGGAAAGATAGTCGGCAGTAGTTTCTACCAGAGCGATCGCATTTTCATACAGCATTCGCGTCGGACCGATTACGCCTACGCTTCCTACCGGAATATCGTCTTGATAGTAGTTAGCAGCAATCAGCGTACAGGTGCGCATTGGTTCGAGAGGATTTTCCGAACCAATTCTGATGGTAACTCTTTGAGCACAATGCTCGAAATGGGAAACGGTAAAAATTAGAGGCCAGAGTTGGTCTTGTTCTTCTTCTAGTAAATGAAGTAAAGTTTGTACTTGTTGCAGTTGAGAAAATTCTGGCTGACGCAGTACTTCGGCTACGCCGCGAACCATAATCGGTGCGGCAGAAGGCTGAGAAAAACGTCTCAACTCTCGGGCTAAAACTTGTAAAAAATCGGCATAGCGTTCGAATTCTCTCCCCAATTCAGTCCCATCCAACGCAGCTATTTCCGCAAGCGATCGCCCCTTGAGTTTGCTATTGAGAAAGTTGGATAAAATTTGTAGTTCTCCTTCAATTACTTCTTCATCTAAACCTTCCCGTTCCGAAGTAAAAGGAGATAATTCCATCAGCACGGATTGGGTCTGATAAGCATCGGTGACAATAATCAGCATTATCTGTCCCGAGGACAGGTGTACTAGCTGTAAGTGACGCAGAATATTGCTCGGATTTTGTGGTAGGGTAATTAGAGCGATATAGCCACTTAGAGTAGCTAAAATCTGGGTTGCTCTTTGCAGGAGAGCTTCAAAACTCCATCTTTCTTTTTTTAATTGTCTACTAAGCGACCATTCTAATTGTTTGCCGGAAATAGTGTCGGGAGAAATTAAACGGTCTACGTAAAGACGATAACCCGAATCTGAAGGAATGCGCCCGGCCGAGGCGTGAGGTTGATAGAGAAATCCTGCTTCTTCCAAACGTCCCATGACATTGCGAATTGTTGCAGAACTGACTTTAAGGTTATATTCTTCGGCTAGGGTTTTTGAGCCTACTGGTTCTGCCGTAGCTATATAGTGTTTGATCGTAGCTTTAAGTATATTTTGATACCTTTGGTTTAAATTGGTTTGATGAGACATCGAAAACGTAAAGTTTTATTAAGGAGTGTGGTTTAAATTTTTTTTGTTAAGTATAGCTTCTGTATTGTTTTCTGAAAATAATTTGGTTGCTAGGAATTGGTTATTTTCACACAGACTTAAAGGGGATTGGGTTTGTAACATCTCTTGAATTAATAGCGTGCCATACTGGGGTCTATTTTCAGCGAGTAAGCATCTATACCGCCTGCAATATTTTTGACATTAGTAAAGCCAATACCGATCAACCACTGACACATTTGAGCCGAACGAATGCCATGATGACACATGACCAAAGTTTCGACTTCAGGATTAAAACGGGTTACGATTTGGTCTGTCCACTCAGAAAATTGGCTCAGAGGTAGCACCTCAAAACCTTCGATATAGGCTATCTCTATTTCATGAGGTTCCCGGACATCGATTAACTGGATTTTGTCTCCTCGTGCTAGATATTGGGATAGTTCTTCGACGCTGATTTCAGGAATAGCTGAGTAAGAAAAAGACATTGTTCCTTCGTCACTACAACTGTATTTATTTTTAATTTAATCAATCCTCAAGAATTTTTTGCTCCCTTCGATTGAACTGGCCAAAGATAAAACCAATTTTTGCCTTTCTGTAAATTTTGAAAGGGTCCGGCTAATAAATTTTCTGTTGGCATGGGATTAGCAAAAAAATCTCGGTCAACTCCTCGGACAGATGGAGGATGAAGCATTTGGAAAGGTTCATCGCTATCAAATTCAATGTATTGTCCGCGAGCCGATAAGTTCATACTTCCTTTTTCAATAGCACCAACTTCGACTTCGCCAAGGTCTATTTCTGGAACCACGCTGTGGAGATCGTTTTCAGTCAGAACTCTCCACCAATTCAGGGTTAGATAGGGTTGCTCGACCCACAGTTCAAGATTGGGTTTTTCAGCAAAATTGCCAGCCTCGAGAGCGGCTCGGAATGCCTCTAGCAACTGTTCTCGTTTAATTCGTCCATCGTTAGTGTTGAGTACAAAACGAGCGAAGCCCAAGCCTTCCCATTGCCACTGCGTCCCGCCGACCAGTAAATTGTAGTCCGAGCGATTGTCGAAGCCTCGTTCCGAAGGCAACGGCAGACAGATGTTCCCCCGATAATTGTCTACAAAAACATTGTTATAGATTCTTTGGTGGGAAGTCTCAACCATCTTGAGTTCTCCGTTGTCCTGTTTGAACTTGCGTTCGGTGACCGTGCGCATATAAACGCCGAAGTGAGAGTTACCGTAAAGCAAGTTGTGGGCTACGGTTACACCGGAGGCATCGTGAGTATAAATACCATCGCCAATTCTGGTGTAAGCGACAACATTGTTATCTACTAAAATCGGTCCGTTTCCCATTTCAACAAAAATACCCGACCCTAAATTATTGATTACTACGTTTCTGGTAACTCGAGAGTTTTGCCAGATGTTATCTAACCAAATACCAGAGGCATCGTTATCTCGGACGAGATTGGCTTCAATCAGACCATCGACAAACATGTGAACTTTGATGCCGCCAGTTTCCGGTGCCGTCCAACCAAGTCGGTTATTGCGTTCGATTTGGTTACCAATAATCTGCGTACCCGTATGCCTCCAACCAGCAATACCACAGCAACCGTTATCGTTAATTAGATTATTACGGATGAGATGATAGCCTACAACTTCTGGGATTGGTTCTCCTGCTATCACGTAAGGAGCTTCGCTGCCACAGTCTAAACCAATTGCTTTAGCATAGCGAATTATATTGTCCTCAATAACCCAGTGATGACCGCTTCGAGTTCCTACAGCACCCGTCTGAGGAGAATTTTCTTTATCCCAAAAGGCACTGGGAAACTGATTGGCAGCGTGCTCGAAGGTAAAGCCTCGGACATAAATATAACCTAAACCACGTTGGTAGGGAGCGAAAATCCGTTCGCGAACCGTCACTTCTACCAGTCGCGATTGAGCGAGTCGGACGCGGGAACTTGGTTCCCGCGTAGGAGACTCGGTGACTTCCCGTGGGGTTGGCGAAGAAGAAAAGTGAACGTAGAGGCGATCCTTGTCGGGAGCGAACATCCAGCTATTTTCCTTATTCAACAACTGCTCTAACGAATCCACCTCGTCTAGCGGTTCCCCATCAACAAAAACTTGTCCGAGTGTTCGATTCCCATTCATTCTTTTTAGCTCGATGCGATAGGGATTATAATCGCTCAAATCGCTGAATATATCTGAGTTGAGAGTACCGCTGTAAACATTGGGATAACTTTCTAAGGGTTGGGGTTCGGGAGACCAAATTTCAGAACCTTTGACGATCGCTGTTTCACCGGGAGCAGCTCTATAAATAATCGGATGCTCTGGCTCGCCTCCCCGTGCAGGAGCTATCCGTTCGCGGTAGATGCCTGAATAAACGAGTATAGTATCTCCAGGACGAGCAAGTTCGGCCGCACGAGAGATAGTTTTAAAGGGTCGTGTTTGTGTGCCCCCACCCTCGTCTGACGCCTTTGGATGATTCTGATTGACGATCCAAATTCTAAAACTAGGAGTCTGAGCTTTTGTCTGCTCGTCTGCCGAGTCCACCGTCACTAGCAACATCAACATCAATGCTAGTAGATAAATAAATCTACGTCTTGTCAAGAGAAGCAATAAATGGGAGGGTTGAATTGAGAACATAATTGCATCAGCTATGTCGAGCGATTATTGAGAGTAGTAAAGACAACTAAGTATAAAAGTATAAAAACTACATAATATTAATCGCAGCCAAAATTGCTAGTTTTTAGTTCACTGTCAATGAAACTTCGTTCTTTTTTATTTACTCTGGTAGCAGGAGCGATCGCGCTTCTGTTAATTGCAGCTATTACTCTATATTGGATACTGGCGCAAAGTCCTTTAAACCTCCTCAAAGGAGGAGTAAGTACTTATCCCCAAGCAGCAATGTTTGTGCCCAAGCAAGCCCCAGCCTTGGTGTCTCTGTTAATCAATCCTGAAAAATTGGAGGCTTTACGCCAGCTAGCCGCACCCATAAGCAAAAGAAGGCGATCGCGGCAAGAATGGCAGGAACTAAAAACAAACTTACTAGCACAAACCGGATTAGATTATCAACGAGATATCAAGCCCTGGTTGGGAGACGAAGTTACTCTAGCGATCGCGTCTCTAGATTTCGACCGTAATCGGGACAATGGAATACAGCCCGGATATCTCCTGATTACTAAAACTAAAGATACCGAAAAAGCTAAGGAGTTTTTACAGGTTGCTTATTCAGAACGGGCAATTGCTAGCAATCGGGATTTAAAGTTTGAAAAATATAAAGGAGTCAACCTTACCTATCCAAGTTCTCTGACTACAAAACAAGAATCGGGTATTTGGGCTAGTGCCGTAGTTGGAGATTTTGTTCTATTTGCCAATCATCCCAAGGTATTGCGAGAGGCAATTAATAACGCCCAAGCAGTTGACCTTAATCTAACTCATGCCTCCTTTTATCAAGAGGCTTTGAAAACAATTGTCGAACCGAGAATTGGTCTGGCGTTTATCAATCTCCCCGCTGCCTCTGCTTGGGCTGCTAAAGCGCCGATACCAGAAACCCCTGCATTGGAACAGATGCTGACGGTTACCTTGTCTGCTAATCTAGAAGGATTAGTCGCACAAACTGCTCTTATTGGCGTTAAGGGAGCACTCGAACAAACTCCCGTCCTATCTGGACCAGTAGATACTTTAGCTTATGTTCCCGCTACAAGTATCATGGCAGCAGCAGGAGTAGACTTAGATCGATTCTGGCAGGAAATTGTTACCGGATTAGCACCCAACAGTCCCCTCGCCCAATTTATCAATCGGGCGATCGCTAGCCTGCAAGAACCGTTAGGAATCGATCTGCCCCAAGATATTTTCTCGTGGGTACGGGGAGAATATGCCCTTTCTCTCGTCTCTAACCCAGATAATAAGCAATTAGACTGGTTATTCGTTGCTGAAAAAACTCCCGCTACCGAGGTCGATCTTGTTATCGAACATTTAGATAATCTTGCTAAGGAACGGGGACTGAGTGTGGGCAACTTCCCCGTAGATGACACCCAGATTACTGCCTGGACTAAATTAAAAACTGCTACTCGCCAAGATTCAGTTAGTTTGGATGCAGAAGTTAAAGGGGCACATATTAACACTCCCAAGTATGTCATTTTGGCTTCATCTGTGGAAGCGATCGCTCAAGCTTTGGCATTAGATCGAAATTCTCTCCTGAACAGTAAAGATTTTGAACGGGCAGTTACTTCTTTGCCGCTCAAAAATAACGGCTATTTCTACATCAATTGGCAAAATGGAAAATCTGCCTTTGAGAAAAACATACCCTTATTGCGGGTCATTGAATTATCGGCACAATCCCTTTTCAGCCACTTGCGATCGCTTACTCTGACCAGTCAAGGCAGTGAAAATGGAGTCCGTCGGGCAACGGTTTTCTTCAATCTGCAAGCTTGAGTTATTATATCAATAATATATCAATTGGTTTTTTGAGTAAAACAGATGTTTTGTAGGGGCGATGCTCCCTTTGCTTTGCTGCGCCTACGGCGAGCGGGAGTACTGCGCAAGCGCGATTTTTTGTTTAAGTCTGGCTATTTAGTTGAAAAGCGATCGCGCTTCTATAATAATGCACTCGCCAAAAGAACAAAAGTCTCAAAAGCGATCGTTAGCAAGGTATTGAGTACATAGAAACGATTTGTAAATATATTATTGATAAATTGCACGCAATCTTAACTTGTCACAAATGCTGACCACTACGCGTACTAACCATTACTGAGGATATCTTAGGGCATCTGGCACAATGAGTGAATAGAAAGCTCCTGAACGGTCATAATTGAAGAGGTCAACAAAATGTTTGCAATACTGAAAAAAAAGCTTCACACCTTGGTGGACAACGCCATCCTGTTGGACAACATCATTCTGAAAAATTCTGAGGATGAGCTCATTGTTAAGCTAGCAACTCAAGAAAGATGTCCAGAAAATTTAAAACAGATCGTAAACAATTGCGTTGGTAATGTTTGGGGAATTTCAGAACAATTGGCACTTTTTCTATCAAACACTATTCACCATTTTCATTCTAAAAATGTGTTAGAGTTTGGTGCCGGATCTTCGTCTCTAGTTCTTGCCCATTCAATTTCAAGTATTGGAGGAGGAAAACTTTCATCAATTGAACAACACCCGACGTGGTGTGCTGAAAATTGGAAAATTGTACAGGAAATAGAAAATGTAGACTCTCAGATGATCGTGGGTAAACCGAAATGGTCATTCGGGATATCGGGAATATATTTTTCTTTTAAGGAATCTTGTCTAAGCGATGTTGCTTCTAGAGCTCCTTATGATTTGGTCTTGATTGACAGTCCTCAATTTTTCTTTGGACGAGATGGAGGAGTTCCTCTCATATATGACTATTTAGTCCCCAACGCACTGATTATCTTGGATGATGCTGGTCGTCAGTTTGAAAAAAATACTCTTTTCCGATGGTTACGTTCTTATCCGGGTTTGAGTTTAGTATATTACGCTCCTGAATTTGGTGGTAAAGGCTTAGCTGTACTCCGTTGTCACCATAAACAATCACCTCAATTCTCTTTTTCAGCTTTTATATCAGGTATCAGAGATTCATATTCCATTTTTAAAAATTCAGAATTCAAGAAACTCAGAACTCAGATATCATTTGGGTGTGGCTCTTTGACAGAGACAGCTTCACCCTCAGCCAGAAAAAACTAACGTCCTCGTAGAGCGATGGCTGCTTAGGAAAATTGGTCGGGGATATGTTCCCAAACTCCAGTAAAGCGATCGGGAAATCCTCAAAGTTTATCCTTTTGTGAGTGAGAAGACCCTATGCTCAGCGTTAGCGGGATAGGGACGGGGCTTTTAAAGGGCGGAATTTATTTCCGCCCGCAGCCCCTCATGAAAGCGAACGCAGGGTTGACAAAATCGACGTAGAATCTTCATAAATATAGCTTCTAACTGTTGTATAGTACTAAAAGGTTGGTGTGTTCGCGCCTCGGAAGACCAGTGTCATGTTTCGACAGAGGCATTAGTACCTAGAAAAGTTGGTACCATACTTGTTGTCCCCGGGCAGGGGATGAATCGGATACGGAACCGATTTCAAAATTGCCTGTGGAGGCGTTCTGGCGGGGTGAAGCATGAGACTTTCTAGGAAGTTGCTTGAGTGTGTAGCTAGTTAAGAGCCTGAGAGACAGGAAATCTATAACCAGCGATGGTTGGAATCTCTAATCTCAGCCGTAAGGCGGATTAGAGAGGATGTCAATACCCTGACAGGAAAAATCGTAGAGCTTGGGGTTTGGGTAGTAACGGATACAGAGAGACGAACTTAACAAAAGCTAGATTTTTTCATGTCTGCGATCGCTTTAATCAGTTTAGGAGCGATCGTGTTGTTTTCTTTCATCATACCTACGCTGACCAATAGTCGCGTCTTAGGCATTATAGAAATACTTATTTACTTATAGTTATTAAGAAGCCACTTGAATTCCAGCACTAGTTAATTTAGATATCCAAAAATTCAACTCTGGATCGCCAATCATTTCGCTTACCTCTTGCTTGACCTGTTGCGCTCGTACTTCTGACTCGCACAGAGCAAATACTGTCGGTCCCGAACCAGACATCATCGTCCCCAATACTCCTGTCTCGGCAAAAGCTCGTCGTAGTTGAGCGACTTGAGGAATTTCTGGTAACACCACTTTTTCTAGGTCGTTATGCAAAAGCTTACCAATTGCTGCTCCATCTTTATGAATGATGGCACTAACTAAAGGGCCAGAATGAATTTGAGCAGTACGAGACTTAATTCCCTCTTTGTCTAAAACATAAGTATCGCCGAACTGTTGCCGATAGGCTTGATATGCCCAGGGAGTAGAAATGCCTAGATTGTTGTATTTAGCCAGCACAACCCAAAGATGATCTAAATCGTTAAGGGGGTCTAATTGTTCCCCTTTACCAGTGGCGATCGCCGTTCCTCCAGAAATACAAAAGGGAATATCCGAGCCTAATTTTGCTCCCAACTCTTGTAATTCGGGCTGAGTTAAACCTAGCTCCCATATCAGATTAATTCCTACCAATACCGCCGCCGCATCGGTAGAACCGCCAGCTAGTCCGGCTGCGACGGGAATATTTTTCTCGATGGTGATGTCTATCCCTCCATAATTGTCGTAGATATCGGGAAACTCTTCACACATCAACTGTGCTGCGCGATAGGCGAGATTCGTTCGGTCTGCTGGTAGTTGAGGATGATTGCAATGAAGGCTTATTTTTTGAGTATTGTTGGATTTAATTTGGAGGCGATCGGCTAATTCAATGCTTTGGAGAATCATGACCAATTCATGAAAACCATCGGGGCGATCGCCGATGATTTCTAAATAAAGATTGATTTTGGCAGGAGCAATTAGGGAGTATGATTTCATCTCTGGCGTACTGTCTACCCAATTTAAACTCTCCATATTGTAAGCCTTGGACTTGATTTATGAGACAGTTTGTCATTGCCCGATCCAATTCAACTTTTGAAGGGAAAAGATTACATGACTATAAGTTTTCGCAATGCTCCCTTTGAGCTTTCCGTACCAAAATAACGAAAGACATGTTTTGAGACGGGTGCTTAACAAGCTTAACAGTATGAAATCCCGCCTTGTGCCATACTCGAATAGCCCGTTGATTGAACGCCGCAATTGTCACTCGAAAGAAAGGAGGAGCAAACATCTGTCGAGCAAAACCTAGAACTGCTTCTACGTAGCAAAGCCCTCGACCTTGTCCTGTGAGATCTGGACGAATTCCCATCCCAATATCCATTGGTGACAAGTTAAGAAAATGTACAAATTGTCAAGTATATAGAAATAGAAGCATCAAGGGCATTTTAAACTAAAAAAGGAAACAGATTAAAGTGCGCTCGCGCTCTTGCGTCATGGCACATTC
>JADEWQ010000202.1 GCA_015207585.1 Pleurocapsales cyanobacterium LEGE 06147
CTAGGGGGTAGGGCTTGAATCAGTTTTTACTCTCACCTACATGGTTATCAAGTTGTCAAGGTTCACAACCTTGCGGCTAATCCCCCAACCCTTTTCAGGGTTTGGTTTCTAGCCAACGAATCGCACTACTGGTCGAGAATCCGTAGCTACTGAGCGAAACGAGCGCTCGTCTGATGATGTTCGAGAAGCCCCGGAAGAATCATAAATAAATAGCTTTGCCTTGTAAAGTTTTCAGTAAAGGACTCCGTCTTAAGATGGCGGAGTTGTCGCACCTGCTCGCACTTCTTCAATTAATTTAAGGGGGGAGCCGCATTCAACAATGCACAAGAAGAGTATGGGGAAGAAGAACGGGCGTTTAAGGTTGCTTGGAATGCAGTTAAGCGAGACTACGAGAAAGGAGAAGATGGCAACTGGCATCGCAAAAATGTATAGAATCTCTCTAAAGTTAGATTATCGTAAATACCGCGATTTACGCAGAACATTACCTTTGGTAGAAGAAAACTAAACTCCTTTCTGTATAAGCTTTGTAGTTGGTAGGACGCGATGGCTATGCGCCCCGGCAAAGCCGAGACTGCAACATCAGGAATAGAGTTCTAAATTCTAAATTTCTCACACTAAAGTTTTTTAGAAAAAATTACAGAGAATTTACTCGTAAATACTTTAAAACTCCTGATGCTGCAACTAGGTTTGCAAAGTATAGCGGAAGCGATCGTGTTCCAAGTGAAAACACTGCGCTTCCTGGAGGGGAAGCAAGTTCCTGCGCCCAGCGCACTCAAGCATAGATTTTTGGGAGTAACCTAATGAATAAGTTAATTAAATTTTTCAAATCTACTCGATTAAGCCAAATTATAGTTGTTTTTCTAGCTGGATTTGTACTGCTGATTAGCACGGCTTGTAGTGGTTCCAATCCGCCTACCGTTTCGGGAGGAGCATCCTATGACGCAAACCAACGGCAGGAAACGCCTGCTAGGGCTCGCAACTATAATTATGACGATGCCACTCAGACGAACAAGGCGACAAAAATCCAGAGCCAGCCTGAAAAAGGAGGCATGAACCTTTACAACGACGATCCTCGGATAGATAATCCCAGAGTTCAATCCAAAACTCAAGAACTTCTTCAAAATGCTAACAAAAGCAGTAAAAGAGCTAACAGCCCTGATAATCCTGGAGAGTTTTTTGAGGAACAAGCTGAATCAGCAGGTCAAACTATCGATCGCCTAAGAAAAAACGTTTCCCAAGGAACCGAGCAAGGAACGCGCAATCTTAAAAGTAACTTAGGTCAAGCTTCCAGAGACGTTCGGGGAGCTGCAGAAGATGCTTCTGAAACAGCGAAAGGTACAGCTAAAGCTACTCAACGAGCAGTAGAAAATACAGCAGACAGAGTTAGCGACTCCATGTAGTTTTTTCTAAACCATTAGTTTGGTTTGACACCAGCCCGGATTAAATTCTCGGCTGGTGCTTTAATTGACGCTCCCGTCGACTGAGTCGAGGGATTCTTGGGCTGAGCATTGCTACTTTCGCTTTAGCTACTCGTAGTCTTACGCGCTCATGTCTAGGTTTTACAACCTACTCCTCAAGCGTAGATTTCCGTCCGCCCGACGGTATTTGACCTATTATATTAAAAGTTCGCTCTCATCTCTCACGCCTAGGAGAGAGTCTTCCCGCTCACAAGATAAACGTCAGGTTTTCTTTTTTCTCCATGTCTTATCGCGTCTCGATTATCATTCCTACTTTGAATGAAGCAGCTTATTTAGAGAGAACTTTACGTAATTTAAGTATTCTAGATCCTTCCCCTTGGGAAATTTGGGTTGTTGATGGAGGCAGTCAAGACGAAACCTTAACCCTTGCTCGCTCGACAGGACTTGAAACGCTCGTTTCTCCTCAATCTGGACGGGGAATACAGATGAATCTAGGGGCGGAAGTAGCAACTGGAGATATTCTCTGTTTTCTTCATGCCGATACTTTAGTGCCTGACGATTTAATAAATGTCATTCAAAAGACTTTGGATACTCCTACCGTTGCTTGTGGTGGTTTTATCTCCTTAATGACTGGTAGAGATACCACTCGCTGGGGGATTTGTTTGAATAATTATTTGAAAACCTATTATGCGCCATTACTGTTTCGACCCCACTTATTTTTCTTCAAGGGATTGCGTCTTCTCTTTGGCGATCAGGTAATGTTTTGTCGTCGAAATGATTTTTGGGATTGTGGCGGCTTCGATCCCGATTTGCCTATCTTAGAAGATGCGGATTTGTGTCTGAAGCTAATCCGATACGGACGAATTCGTTTAGCCAATCGGATCGTGCAAAGTTCTGATCGTCGCGTAGCTAAATTGGGGGTACTCAAAGCGAATGCTATTTACTTTTATGTCGGGTTTTTATGGGGGTTTGGGGTTTCAGCCACTTATCTGAAACAGTTTTATGAAGATATTCGATAAACTACCGCAGTCCGCTACGCTGATACTGTGGTTGTCAGAAGTCCTGAATCGTTCAAAAAACAAGTAGTGATTATTGAAATAATTGTCGATAAAAATCGTAATGGTAGCACTAGTACTTGTTGAGTAAAGTTTAATCCGAGTATTGGCAAGATTGTTAATTGAAGTTTTGAGCATATTTAAATATATACGCCTAATTTTTGAGAAATAGCGGAAATTTAGCGACAATTTGGGGCTAAGAACAGAAGAATAAGTATATTCTGTTACTTAGTCTAAATTTTTGGGAACTATTTAAAAAAGAATGATTTTCCTTCAAAGGAGTAATTAATGACGCTAATTATCTTGAAATAGCAAGACTTTAATATGACAAGATAAATTTTCGGTAAGCTTATTAGCCATTACGCACGATCATCTCAGAGAGTATAAAACTTAATGCCGTTAGCTCAAACAAAAAAATCTGGTCGATACTATATTGGCAAAAGCGAAGAGGTTCTAAAAACTACTCCATTCCGTAATTTGCGTGGAAAGATAAATCTTATTTTTACATCTCCCCCTTTTCCACTTAACAGCAAGAAAAGCTATGGCAATATGCTTGGAGAAGAATATCGAAATTGGTTTTCTAGTTTAGCTCCGCTTTTCGCTGAAATGTTGACAAATAATGGTTCTATAGTTATTGAACTTGGAAATAGCTGGGAACCTTCACGTCCTGTTCAGTCTTTATTACCTTTGCAGTGTTTATTAGATTTTGTTTCAAAAGAAGATACTGGACTCCGCTTGATTCAAGAGTTTATTTGTTACAACCCATCTAGACTTCCTTCTCCTGCTGCCTGGGTTACAAGTAAACGAATTAGAACTGTTGACAGTTATACCCGTCTCTGGTGGATTGCTAAAAATGATTTTCCAAAAGCTGACAACGCTAAAGTCTTACGTCCTTACAGTCAGCGCATGAAATATCTTCTTGCCACTGGTCGATATAACGCTGGGAAAAGACCTTCTGAGCATAAGATTGGTGAAAAAAGCTTTCTTCATGACTGCGGAGGTTCTATTGCTCATAATTTATTTGAACTAGAAAATATAGATCCAGACAGAGAGGTTCGTTTACCTAATAACGTACTTTCTTTCTCTAATAGTAATTCCAATGATTTTTATTCAAAAACTTGTAAGAAAAAGGGAATTACACCTCATCCTGCTCGAATGCCTATAGGTTTAGCTAATTTTTTCATTGAATTTTTAACAGACCCCGAAGAGACGGTATTAGATCCTTTTGCTGGAAGTAACACGACTGGATATGCAGCCACTCTCCTCGGTCGTAAATGGCTTGCTATAGATGCAGAAGAAAAATATGTCGAACATTCCAAAATTCGCTTTGAAGATCCTGCTCTTGAAAAAACACGCGGAAGCAAATCATGAGTATCAGTAAATATTTAACACAAAGTAATTTTTTTGAACGTGAACCAAATGGAAATTGGAAAACAGGTATTTTTGTTGGTCGCCCATTTAGACTTAGTTATAGCAAAGCAGAGATTTTGGTAGCTGATGCTTGGAAAGAGAGAGCTAAGGGTATTCCTCAAGGTTGTTTTCTTCTTGCCTACTATGATAATGAATTAGATGAAAAAAATAATGTTGAAGCAATTTTACTTCGGGTAATTCAGCCAACAAAACTGCCTACTGATCAAGAAGTTATTAGCAGTATGGTTGAATATTACAAAGACAATATCAAAACAGGCGATACAAAACGTTCTCAATTAGATACTTTTACTCGTTACGAATTTTCTTTCAGTGGATTAGAATGTTCTGTTTTAGGTTCTTTTTATAAAGACAGTAATGAAATTACTCGTTTTGGTGCAGATTTAGAAAACTTCTACAGCGCACATAATTATTCAGTAATTAAACCGTCATCAAATATTCTTAAAGCTATTGCTAACTACCGAGAAGATAATACTCCTGGTGGTTCAGGAGATATTAAAATTGGCAAAGTTCGTTACAGTTCGAGTCGTCGTTTTCAACAGACAGAGGAAGATGTACCTGTTTATGTACAAGCTACAGACTTCGCAGGAAAGCGAACAGCCCTTTTTGGTATGACTCGAACAGGTAAATCTAATACTTTGAAAAAAATTATTCAAGCTTGTGTAGAGATGAGTGACAATGCTCTATTAGTCCTGGATCAAAGTAAAGAGTCTCCTGAAGAAGTTTTAAAGCCTTTTACTGAAGATAATCACCCTAAATATCCAATTGGACAAATTATATTTGATATTAATGGTGAGTACGCTAATCCCAACTTACAGGATCAGGGAACGGCAATATTTGATATGTATAAAAAACAAACAGTTCGCTACTCAACTGTAAAAAAAGATGATTTTCTCGAAATGAAAGTGAACTTTTACAAGGAAGTTGAGAATGGCTTTGAACTAATCAAGACTTATAAAACTATTGCTGAAGACAAGTCGAGATTTGCGACAAATTTTAAATCAATAGATCTAACCAAACCTGAAGATTACGATACAAATTATTCAGCTAAGACTCGTTATGATCGCAAATTAGCGGTGTACCTTTGTTGTCTCTACAGAGCAGGTTTTGAAATTGATATTAATTTTAAAGTAAGCTTTAGTGCTAGTAAAGAAGTTTGCGAAGCTGTTCAACAAAATGTAAATCAAAGTCAAGGAATGACTCTCGAAGATGCTTCAAATTGGTGGGAAAACTTGTGGGATATTTATGATAATGATCCAACAGGAACTTTTGCGGAATATAAAAGAAAGAAAAATCATGAATGGGCAGATGAAGACTTGAAAGCATTATTAGTTATTCTTACTAGAAAAGGTAATTCTGGTAGAAGTGCGAATTGTGCAGGATTTCGTATTTTAAAACCTGTTATTGAACAACACACCAGCACTAATCAAGAACCTTTTGACCAACATATTTTGAATAATTTACGACAAGGGAAAATAGTTATTGTCGATCTTTCCTTGGGTAATGTTGACATTCAGGCTATGTTCAGTGAGAAAATTTGTAAGCGTATATTTGATGATGCTATAGGTCGTTTTACCAGCACTAAACCTAATAATTTTATTCAGTTCTATTTTGAAGAAGCTCATAACCTTTTTCCCAAAAAGGATGATAAAGATTTATCCCAAATCTATAATAGATTGGCAAAAGAAGGAGCTAAATTAAATCTTGGTCTAATTTATGCAACTCAAGAAGTTAGCTCTATCAGTAGTAACATTTTAAAGGCTACTCAAAACTGGTTTATTTCTCATTTGAACAACGAAGATGAAATTAAAGAGTTGCGAAAATACTATGATTTTAGCGATTTTACAGAAGGTCTAATCCGCTTTAGTCAAGATACAGATAAAGGTTTTGTTCGTATGAAAACCTATAGTAATTCTTTTGTAATTCCAGTTCAAATAGATCGTTTTCCTCCTGAAGAGTAATACCAGTTATCAAAAGTCACTGGAGACTTAGTTTAGATGTAAAATAACAAAAAAAAGCTAATGTCTGGAGTAACCAAAGTTGAGATTGCCGAATCAGTAGAGACACTAAAATCTCTGATGAAGC
>JADEWQ010000020.1 GCA_015207585.1 Pleurocapsales cyanobacterium LEGE 06147
TTATCTTCTACTCGGTGAACTATTCTACAGACTGTAGATTCATGGACTCCCCATGACTGACCAATGTGAAAGTAGGTTCGATACTCACGCCAATACTCTAAAGTAATTAATAATTGGTTTTCAATAGACCTCTTGCAAAAGTTCTAGATGCGTGGGACAAGTAAGTTAGAGTTGAGTAGCATCTATGACCTACGAACAGGTAAAAAGTCTGAAACCAGAAGACTTTAAACGCTTATGTGGCGTACGTCCGGATACTTTTAACCAAATGCTCGAGGTAGTGTGATCGCCCGTGCTATCCTGAAAGACCCACCCATTTTGATTTTGGATGAGGCGACTTCGGCGGTGGATAATGAAACGGAAGCGGCAATTCAGAAATCCCTAGCCAAGATTACCCAGAACCGAACGACTATTGCGATCGCTCATCGCCTCTCTACTATCCGTAATGCCGATTGTATTTATGTGATGGATGATGGTCAAATTGTCGAGTGGGGTAAGCACGAGGAGTTACTAGCCCTTGAGGGGATTTATGCCAGTCTCTGGCGCGTACAGTCTGGGATTAATTAATACTTGCCTTTAATAAAAAATTTTAGGAGACTAAACGGGGACAACAGGACTCGAACCTGTAACCTACGACTTAGAAGGTCGGTGCTCTATCCATTGAGCTATGCCCCCAAAAAAGTGACCTTTTAAATTATCATCACTTTGATATCTTTTATTGTGGTCTAAGCAAAGCTAATTTGACCACAATTGCTTATGATACCCCTAATTGCTCATTTTTGCTATGGCAGTTGAAATAGATTTTAATCGCTCAGCTTAAATTTCATCTCAAAAACTGGCTTGTTTTGAGATTTTAAATCGTGTCTGAGTAATTGCTTGAGTTTGGGCGTAGCGCGATCGATTACTTGGGGTTGAAAATCGAATAAATTATCTTCTAAAGGATGGATATACTGGGGAGTATAGTTTCCTAATATGGATATTCTTGGCTTATCGGTAGAATTAACTGAAGTATCATGCCAACAAAGTCCGTGAGAAATAATTGCTGTTCCTGCTTTTGCGGTTATTTTTTGGGCTAGTTGTTCAAACTGTGCCAAATCCGGTTTGGTAGCTAATTTTTGACTTTCAGGAACGAATAAAGGCGCGCCATTATCTTCGGTAAAATCTTCTACTAGCCAGATAACTTGTACTTCTAGAACGGGAAATTGAGGATAAGGAGGAGACATTGCCCAATAGGGATAGTCTACATGAACGCCCATTCTCTGTGCCCCCGGATGCAAAATATGGGCAGAGAAACCGCCAAGTAAAATATCTTCTCCTAAAATAGCTTCGATTACTGACAGCACTTGGGGATGCTGTACCATTTTTTCAAAGATTTCTCCTTTATAAATTAAGCCATAGAGTCGTTCTTTTACTCCTTCGACAATTAGTTTTTTTTGCTGTCTTTCTTTATCTGCTAGCTTAAGAACTATATTTCGTGCCTCCGTTGCTTCCGCTGGACTAAGTAAGTTGGGAAGCAAAACGTAACCTTGTCCTTCCACGATTTCTTTTGCTAAGTCGGCAAGATTTATGGTTGACTTTTGCTGGATATTCATTGTCTAGGGAAGTCTTTTTAATCTAACTTGCCATTGATTAAACCATTGAAGCCGTAAATTTCTCGACTACCAGCGATCGCGACTAACTCTACTTCTTTTTCATCCCCGGGTTCAAAACGTACAGCCGTCCCCGCCGGAATATTTAAACGCATTCCCTTAGTCGGTTCGCGATCGAATTGTAACGCTGAATTTACTTCGTAGAAATGGAAATGAGAACCAATTTGAATCGGGCGATCGCCTGTATTGGCTACGTTTATTTTAATGGTTTCTCGTCCTGCATTAAGTTCGATCTCGCCCGATTGGGTAATTATTTCACCTGGAATCATAAATAAATAATTAAAAATTAAAAAGTAAAAAGGTAAAAATCAGGAGTCAGTAGGGGCTTTCCGGCCGTTTGCCCGTACAGGAGTCAGAAGTCAGAAGCCAGAAGGGAATTAGTAGCTACTGCGCTCCATATCAGCTAATAGCTAAAAGCTAACAGCTAATGGCTTTTTTTTAAACTTTGAACTCTTGTACTTACTGGATGGGATTGTGGACGGTGACTAGTTTAGTACCATCGGGAAAGGTGGCTTCTACTTGCACTTCAGGGATCATTTCTGCTATGCCTTCCATAACATCATCCCGCTTCAATAAAGTCGTGCCATGACTCATCAATTCTGCTACTGTTTTACCTTCCCTAGCACCTTCTAGAATAGCGGCAGAGATATAGGCTATTGCTTCGGGATAATTTAATTTCAATCCTTTTTCTTTACGCCTTTCGGCTAATAAAGCAGCGGTAAAAATTAGTAATTTGTCTTTTTCTTGAGGTGATAATTTCATTCTGATTTTTCTCCAGATTCTAGTTGCAGTTTATATTTGCCAAACTCTCGGTTTAATCGCCGAACGCTGTAAATAAGTTAGGCGTAGCAACTGCCAAATCTCAGTAAACCAGTTTTTCACCTCGCCGATAGAATTTCCACGATAGCGACACAATAATCCAGACATTAAGGTCGTCACTCCAACTTCTCCCTCATTTTCCCTCGGTTTCCAGAGGCTTCTCGCTTTCTCAACAATTTCTTTGTCAAAGGATTGTCCAATCCAACTAAAAGTTCCCACTACAGGCTTTCCTGCCAAACCATGAATACTTTCAAATACTTCTTTTTTTCCTGGCAGCCATTGTCTGTCAATCCACAGGGGTTTTCCTTGCTGCCATACTTCCGTATAGGAACGCCAATCCCCTGTATAAAATTTTTCTCCTCTAGCAGATCGCCCAAAGCGATTAATCTCCCAACTCAACCAACTTGCCTCTGGGGCTAATTCTACCCGTAAATCCTGGCGATAAATGGCTCCTTCAAAAATAATAGTTTCTTGGGGTAAATATTCCAAACAAGCACCCCTATCAATGTTTATCTCAACAGCTTGTCTGGCTTGTTGTCCGTTACTGCGATAAACTTTTGTTGCTGCCGCCGTAGTAATCAGACTTTGAGTATCGGGTTCCAGATGAATCTTTTGTGTCAGGCGATCGCCTCCGACAATTCCTCCAGCGGTATGTAAAATGACGCTGTGACATATTTTTTTTCCTTCTGGATAAAAGGAACGCTGTACTTTCAGCGGTGCTTTAGCAAAAGAATGGGTTATCTCGGTTGCACCATTGCGCTTGGCATAGATTAAATCCAAACTTCCATGCCATCCAGATGCCGTTGGTTTCACTATAGTAGTTGCTCGGGTAATTTTTGTTAACTGCAAGATATTTGCTTAAGTCGATATTTTATTTCAATTTTCAGTTCCTAAAGGCAATTGCTCTTAATGGAAGGGCGATTTTTTTCAGGTAATTAGCAGAATCGAGATTAAAAAAGAGGAAATATCTTAACGGTGCGATTATTAAGGACTATCTCAAAACCGAGCTGGGAGAATAAAATTAAAGGAAGCTTCGCGACTACCAATCATTGAAGCTTCCTAGTCTAAAACCTTAATAGGAGTATAGCAAGTGAGCATACAGATCGAATCAGACCTCAAAGAAATTCTTCAAAGATTCGAGCAGAGATTTGACAAAATAGACCAAAAGCTCGACAAACTAAGTGAAGATGTTACAGAACTCAAAGTAGGGCAAGCGAGAATAGAAGGTGAAATTAAATCTGTAGATGAGAGATTGTCAGGACAAATTAAGTCTGTGGATGAGAGGTTGTCAGGAAAAATTGATGCTCTTGAAGCTACAGTGAGCGGACTAGACAAAAGAGTTAGCAATCAAGAATTTACTAATCGAGGGGTATTAATTGGCTTAATTGTAGTCATTTTGGGTGGTGCTGCCAAGTTTTTCGGGATAGTCGGCAATCCTTAGTTTTTATTTTTTTTCTAGTTTATGAAAATCTAAACTACAGTTATCTAGGTCTAAAATAAAGTATGATAAAAATCATATTCGGTTGTTTATGCAAAGAAAGATTGCCATAACTATAGATGAAAAGTTACTAGAGCAAATTGATTATCTAGTAGCTAATTCAGTTTATCCCAATCGTTCCAAGGCAATATCAGCAGCACTTGAAGAAAAACAAAGCTTATTGCGACGACAAAGATTTGAAATCGAATGCGCTAAGCTCGACCCCAAGGAAGAACAAGAATTAGCTGAATGGGGAGGCTTTGATAATTGGACGGAAGAATATTAAGAAGAGAAATTTATTGGGCAGATCTTAATCCTATCCGTGGAAAAGAACAAGGAGGAATAAGACCAGTATTAATTATTAGTAATAATATCTTCAATCAACGCTCTGGTACGGTAGTAATTTTAGCTATTACCAGTGTTGAACCTAGAGTAAAGTATCCTTTGACATTAGAATTACGTTGTCCAACTTTGCCTAAACGCTCATGGGTTAAAATAACCCAAATCCGCACTATTTCCCAAGAAAGGATAGGAGATTACTTAGGAAAGATCGACATGACACAAATGAATGATATTGTTGCAGCAATTGGAGATTTAATTGAGCAAGACTAATCTTTATTTTGACAAAAATAGAGACGATATTATTTAGACGGCTAAGAATTTTTGAATTACTTCTTGACTCAAATCCCTGGTACTGCCAGAAGCAACGATCCCGCCTCTTTGCATGGCATAATATTTGTCTGCTTGACGAGCAAAATGAAGGTGTTGTTCGACCAACAGCACCGAAATCCCAGTAGCTGCGATAATACGCTTTACTGCAGCTTCAATCTCTAAAATAATGGAAGGCTGAATTCCTTCTGTAGGTTCATCGAGAACTAAGAGACGGGGTTTGCCCATCAAAGCGCGGGCGATCGCCAGTTGCTGTTGTTGTCCGCCACTCAAATCCCCTCCCATACGCGATAGCATAGTTTTGAGTACGGGAAACAACTCGAAAATTTCTTCTGGGATTTCTTCGTTGCCTTTTCTACCACCTGGAAGGGCTTCCAAACCCAATAATAAATTCTCTTTAACCGTTACGCGCGGAATAATTTCCCGTCCTTGAGGTACATAACCGATACCCAATTTAACTCTGCGATCGGTTGATAAATTCGTAATGGGTATTTCCTCTAATAAGATTTTTCCGGTTCGAGGTTTGAGCAACCCCATAATTGTTTTGAGTAGGGTTGTTTTACCAACTCCATTGCGCCCGATCAGGCAAACCATTTGCCCTGAGGGAACGCTAAGATCCACATCCCGTAGGATATGACTTTCGCCGTAATATACATTAAGACCGGAGGCTTGTAACATCAAATCTGTTGCAATGGCTTGTCGTTCAATGACTTGATTCATGACTTACTTTCTCTAATTCTTGCTGCTGAATTTCTTCTTGAGGTTGTCCGAGATAAACTTCAATTACGCGCGGGTCGTTTTGTACTTCATCCATACTGCCTTCACAGAGAACCGAACCTTGATGGAGTACAGTAACTTTGTTGTTGGCAATTTGGCGCACGAATTCCATGTCGTGTTCGATCGCGATAATGGAATGGCTTTTTGCCAGAGAAAGTAACAACGCGGCTAAGTTATCCGTTTCTTCATCGGTCAATCCGGCTGCTGGTTCATCAACTAAAAGTAAATCTGGCGACTGCGCAACCAACATCCCAATTTCTAGCCGTTGTTTTTCGCCGTGGGAAAGTAAAGCGGCTGGTAGATTTGCTTTTGCTTCTAAACCGATGGTTTCTAATAATCCCGATACGGTTCGCATCTCGGCAGCGGAAGGTCTACCAAAGAGAGTAGGAAAGACATCTTTATTACGACTACAGACTAAGTCTAAATTTTCTCTGACGGTGAGATTGAGATACACTCTGGGAGTCTGAAATTTACGTCCAATACCGAGACGAGCTATTTTATGTTCTGGTAGACGACGCAAATTACGTCCATCAAAAATAACTTTTCCCTCAGTAGGCTGCACTTTCCCAGTAATTACGTCCATAAAGGTAGTTTTACCCGCACCGTTTGGACCGATAATCACTCGTAATTCGCCAGCATCCATACTAAAACTTAGTTGGTTGAGGGCTTTAAAGCCATCAAAGCTTACTGTAACGTTTTCAATTTCTAGAATCTTACCTTGTTTCATTTTTGATACTTTTTAATATTGAACTTATCTAGGAGAAAGCTCCTCTTCTTCTTCCTGTACTTCTGGGTCTTCTTCTAAACTGGGATAGGTAAATGACTTGCGACGGAAACCCAATAGAGATCGCCCTTTCTCCCCTATCAAATCTCTGAATAAGCCGACAATGCCATTGGGTAGTACGGTAACGACGATTAAAAATAGTGCCCCTTGGAAGAATAGCCAACTTTCGGGGTAGCGTTCGCTTAAGAAAGTTTGTGCCAACCGGACAATTAAAGTTCCCAAAATTGCCCCGATCAAAGTTCCTCTACCCCCGACGGCTACCCAAATCACCATTTCAATCGAGAAAGCCACTTCCATGGCACTAGGGGTAATAATTCCCGTTTGAACGGTATATAAGGCACCGGCAATTCCGGCGATCGCTCCCGAGATGGCAAAGACTAACACTTTAAAACCGGTGGGATTGTAACCCGTAAACCTCACCCGCGTTTCGTCATCTCGAATAGCGATGAGTATCCGCCCGAAACGACCGCTAGTCAGCCAACGACACAGATAATAGACGGCTACTAATGACAAAATCGTTAAGATATAAAACGTTCGCTGGGCTTGAGGAGAACTGGCTAAGACTCCAAAAATTCTTTCCGTATCTGTTTTTAGTCCGTTTGTGCCATTAATTAGCTCTTGCTGTCCGTTAAAAAAGTTGTAGAAAACAATTAAGGCAGCTTGAGTCAAAATCGAAAAATAAACCCCTTTGATGCGATTGCGAAAAACCAGATATCCCAGCAATCCCGCTACAATACCTGGAATTATTACCAATGCCAAAATAGTAAAGGGAAAAGAGTTAAAAGGTTCCCAAAACCAGGGCAACCGATCGACTCCATAAAGGGTAAAAAATTCGGGCAATTGTCCTTCCGGCAGTTGCAAGTTTAGGTGCATGGCGATCGCATAGCCACCCAAGGCAAAAAAGATACCGTGCCCCAAACTTAATAGTCCGGTGTATCCCCAAATCAGATCGATACCTAAAGCAACAATCGCTAAAGCCAGAAAGCGTCCGAGCGAGCGCAACCGAAAAGCAGGTATGAGGGCTGGTAAAATAACCACAAAAATCAAGGCGATCGCGATAACAATTGCACCCTCAATTATTTGTCTGCGTTGTTGCTGTTTTCTTTTGTGGATACCTATTGTCGTTCCTAGAGCCATTTTTACTCTTATTTCCTCGTCTTACATAGCGGTTCTCAAATAGATGAGGTAAAGAAAACATCTGTTTTTTTTTAATATTTGATTAATTCTTCTCTCTTACCTGTTCCCTATTTCCCGACCACTACATGTATCTCAGTTAACTGATAATTGCTATAATTCAGCCGTTCTGCCTTTCTGTGGGAAAAGTCCGCCCGGTTTAATCTGCAAGAAGGCAATAATTAAAGCAAATACCATCACTTTTGCCATACTGCTAGTGGCGAAGAAGAGAAAGAAATCTACTACGGGCTGAAAGGCTTCTCCCAGAGGCATGAAAATTAGTGCTAGAGTCCCCGAACCAATCAGATAATTGAGAATACCGATACCCATACCAGCAACAATCGTACCTGCCAGATTGCCCACACCCCCAACTACCACTACCATAAAAGTATCAACAATGTAGCTCTGACCGGTGTTGGGACCTACCGAACCCAAGAAACTAACAGCACAACCAGCAATACCAGCCAGTCCCGAACCGAGAGCAAAAGTCAGTGCGTCTACCTTCGCTGTAGGAATACCCAAACAAGCACTCATGCTGCGATTTTGCATTACCGCTCGAATGCGCAATCCCCAAGTAGAACGATTGAGAAACCAATAGACTCCAATCAAACAAATAATCGTCAAAGCAATAATAAACAGGCGAGCATAGGGCATCTGAAAGCCAAGGACCTGAACTCCACCTCGCAACCAACTAGGGGAAGTTACATCTACATTTCTGGCACTAAACCAGGGTCTAGTTAAGGCTAGTTGACCCCCTTCTTGGATTAGAGAACTGACTAGCACTGCAATGGCAAGAGATACGGGAAGAAGAATTGCGATCGCCCAATTCTTGATTTTTTCCCAGTTAGAACGACGACTTAAAATCGCCATGCCACCGAAAAAGAGAAGACAAAATACAACAATGCCAATAGCCAATATCCAATTAACGCTACGGACAAATTGGCGCAAAATCAAGCTGACACCCCAGGTAGCTAAGAGAGTTTCTAACGGTCGTCCGTAGAGAAAGCGAATCACTCCCCTTTCTAGAATCAACCCCATTAACCCAGCCACTAAAAAAGCTGCTGGAAGGGCAAGAAAAATATAGAGATCGAACCAAGGTTCGCCTAAAGGTCTAAAAGCACTTTGTACTAAAAAAGTAGTATATGCTCCCAACATCATTAATTCGCCGTGGGCAAGATTAATCACCCCCATCAGCCCAAAAACAATTGCTAGACCCAAAGCTGCAATTAATAGAACAGAACCAATACTAATACCGTTAAATAAACCTTCTATAAGTGCCGACATTAATATATTTTTTACTTTTAAACTCCCAGTCTTTCATCGTAGGTGAGACAAATAACTCAATTCTGTTAGCAATGAACAAAAAAAAGATCCTTTAGGAGTTAGTAATAAAGAGTAAAAGGAAAAAACTTAACCGATAACTATTTAAAAATCTCCTAAAAGAGCGATCGCATTTTAAAATACAAAGAATGCTAATTTTTTTTAACCCAATTACTTACTGAAAACAAAAATAAAAAGCAAAAGAAGATTCAAACCTCTTTTGCCTTGTTCAGATCGCTTATTCGCGATCGTTCTAGTACAAGTCGAGCCAAATAAAGCTACCATTCCAATCAGTTATCAGTTATTAACTGTTCCCTGTTCCCTTTTGTAGGGACGTAGCATGCTACGTCCCTACTTTTGACCGGGCTGAAGCGCGAAGACGCTCGGCCTAGGGAGGTGAATTCGCGCTGACAGCAGACCGGTGCGGGGCTCACAAGGGGGCGAATTCAATTCGCCCCACGGCCCCTTGCTTTCCGCACTGCCGCGCAGCAGTACTAGGTTTGTTCTACTTTATATCTGCCGCCTTTATTGGGATCGGTCCAATCACAGGCATAACCTTGAGTCTCTGGTACGAATTGATTCCAAGGAAGGGGATCTACAGGACCATCAGTTGACCAAACGATATCAAACATACCATCATCTCTTACTTGTCCGATCCTCACGGTTTTAGAAATGTGGTGGTTGGGTTGCATGGTCACTCTACCTTCTGGTGCATCTAATTTCTGACCAATTGCTGCTTTACGTACTGGTTCTAAGTCAGTTGTGCCGGCTTGCTCTACCGCTTGTTTCCAGAGATAGACCATAATATAGGCAGCTTCCATCGGGTCGTTAGTAACTCGATCTTGACCGTATTTAGCTCTAAAAGCTTCGACAAACTTTTGATTTTGGGGTGTTTCTACAGTTTGGAAGTAATTCCAAGAAGCGTAGTGACCGACAAGATATTCCGGTCCAATTTGACGAACTTCTTCTTCAGCGATGCTCACAGACATAGTCGGATAGCGATCTGGCCCGAGTCCCGCACCTTGTAATTGTTTGAAGAAAGCAACGTTACTGTCCCCGTTGAGACTGTTGAAGATAACACCGCCATTGCGTAGAGCACCCCTGATTTTGGTAATGATGGGAGTAACTTCCGTATCGCCGAGGGGGATATAGTCTTCTCCCACCACTGTTCCGCCTTTTGCTTTTAGTTGTTCTTTAATAATGGTATTAGCGGTGCGAGGGAAGACATAGTCCGAACCGACTAGGAAAAATTCCTTACCCTTGTTTTCTAACAGCCAATCCACTGCTGGTTCGATTTGCTGGTTAGGGGCTGCTCCCGTGTAAAAAATGTTTCGAGAACACTCTTGCCCTTCATATTGAACGGGATACCAGAGCATGTGACCTTTGGATTCAAACACTGGTAAGACTGCTTTGCGGCTAGCAGAAGTCCAGCAACCAAAGACGGTAACGACTTGGTCTTGGTCGATTAGCTTAGCAGCTTTCTCAGAAAAAGTCGGCCAATCGGAAGCCCCATCTTCGATAATTGGTTCAATTTGTTTGCCCAGTACGCCTCCGGCTGCGTTGATTTCTTCTATTGCCAGCCTTTCCGCTTCAACAACTGTGGTTTCACTAATTGCCATCGTGCCGCTGAGGGAATGCAAGATGCCAACTTTGATCGTATCGCCACTAGTAGTAGCTGGTGTAGTAGCGGTATCCGAGGTATCAGTTTGAGGAGAGCCTGTAGTTTCTTCTCCATTCGCACAGGCTTTTAGCAATAAACTGGTGCCTATACCCGCCGAACCATACAGTAAAAATTTACGTCTTCCTAACTTTGACATGACTGTATATTATTAGTAAATTTTTTTGTTAGCGTTAGTCTTTTGTATATATATTGCAACTAGGCGCGAACAGCACGATGTAGTATGTTAATTTGATTATTTCCCAATAATTTGTATATTAGGCTACGAAAAACTATCCTCAACAAAAAATTAAGTTAAGGACTACTATCTTTTGGTAGATTTGCTTAGTTTAAGCAAAGGTTAAATGAGTATTAAACTTTTCGCTGGCGAATAAAGTTGACAACGAAATCTAGTCCTTCTTTAGTTTTTAAGTTGGTAAAAACAAAAGGTTTATCCCCCCGCATCTTTTTCGCATCCCTTTCCATTACTCCCAAATCTGCACCAACTAAGGGCGCAAGATCGATTTTATTGATTACCAACAAATCCGATCTGGTAATCCCCGGTCCTCCCTTACGGGGAATTTTATCTCCAGCAGCGACATCGATCGCATAGATGGTCAGATCTACTAATTCAGGACTAAATGTTGCCGCTAAATTGTCGCCGCCACTTTCGAGAAAGACTAAATCCAGGTTGCCAAAGCGGTGTTCTAATTCTTCAATAGCGCTAAGATTAATCGATGCATCTTCGCGGATAGCCGTATGGGGACAGCCACCGGTTTCCACTCCTAAAATGCGATCGCTACTCAAAGCTTGAGAACGAACTAAAAATTGCGCGTCTTCTTGGGTATAAATATCGTTGGTGACTACCGCAATTTGGTATTCTTCTCGCAGAGATTTACACAAAGCATCGAGCAAAGCAGTTTTACCAGAACCGACAGGACCAGCAATTCCAACACGAAAAGCACTCATGAGTTCGCCTGGTTTATCTTATCTATTTATTATGAAAATATCTTACTCTGCCACTACTACTCTATTTCGTCCTTGAGCCTTGGCTAGATACAAAGCGCGATCGGCTTTAGCAATCAGATTTTCTACCGAGTCATTGAGAGTAGGAACTTGACTGACTACACCAATACTAACAGTCACAAATTCACTTACATCAGATTGAGGATGGAGTATTTGAAGATTTTCAATCTGTTGTTGGATTGCTTCGGCAATTTTGATTGCTCCAGAGAGATTAGTGTTAGGTAAAATTACCGTAAACTCTTCACCGCCGTAACGAGCTACTAAATCTGATGCACGTTTAGCCGTGCGGCTAATTGTCTGTGCTACTATTCTCAAACAACTGTCTCCTGCTTGGTGACCGTAGGTATCGTTGTAGCGTTTAAAAAAATCTACATCGCACAACAGCAGAGATAAAGGCTCTTGTTCTCTGGTAAGCCTGTCCCATTCTTGGTTGAGGTATTCATCAAAACGACGACGATTGGGAATTTGAGTGAGGCTGTCAATGGTGGCAAGGTTCTGTAGTTCTTGCTTTAGTCTTTGGAAAGTTGCCCGAGCTTCTTGATTTTGCTCGATCTCTTCTTGAAGCCTTGTTTCTATTTGCCCAAGAGATATGGTTAGCTCTTGCACCTTTTGTTCTAGTTGCCGTAAATAATCTTCTAATCTTCTGTTCAAAATAGCATTATTTCTAGACAATATTTGTGCTTTAATTACGATTTTCAATGATTTGCGCTCGCTGTTGTTGTTTCTCAGCTCAAGAAAGTTTCAAACTCTCTTAAGCTACAACACTTATTGCCATAAAAGTAGATTTAAAATGTCCAAAAGATACCAAAACATACAAAAAAGTAGTAAAAATCAACAAGAACTAGTTTGATTAATGAATTAATCTACAATCACCTACACTTTTATTATTATACAATTACCTAACTCTTATTGTGTAAAGATTTTATGTCTAAACTGTTAATGTATAATCCTCTGTTTAAAATTTAAATATAAGAGAATAAATAAAGAAAAAACGATTGTCTGTAAAATCTATCCTTGACTTTTGGTTTGGCAAACCAGAAGATAAAAACTATGGAAAGCCACGCAAATATTGGTTTAGTAAAAGCCAAGAATTTGACGAGGAGATACGCTCGCGCTTTTTGTCTACTTATCGGCAAGCAGCAGAGGGAAAATTAAACCATTGGCAACAACAGCCTTTAAGCTGTTTGGCATTGATTATTTTGTTGGACCAGTTTCCCCGCAATCTGTTTCGAGATCGCCCTCAAGCTTTTGCTACTGACGATCTGGCGCTGGGGTTTGCTCAGTATGCTTTAGTTCATGGTTTTGATCGACAGTTACTACCCGTACAGCGTTGGTTTATTTATCTTCCCTTTGAACATAGCGAAAATCTAGAACATCAACAACAAGCTGTCAGATTATTTGCCACCCTCAAAAACGATCCCGATAGTGCCAGTGCCATCGCTTCTGCCTGCGATCATCTCGAAATTATCAAACGTTTCGGACGCTTCCCCCATCGTAATCGTATCTTAGGTCGTCTCAACACTCCTCAAGAAGAAGAATTTCTCAAGCAATCAGGTTCATCTTTTTGACATAATGCTATATGACTCTAAGAACTAAGCTATGGCTCAACTTATTCTGATTCGTCACGGTCAAAGTCTTTGGAACGCTGCCAATAAATTTACGGGTTGGGTAGATGTTCCTTTAAACGAACGAGGTCGTGCTGAGGCGACGATCGCATCTTGTAAATTAAGAGACTATCGTGTGGATGTCTGTTTTACCAGTATGCTGATCCGAGCGATTGAAACAGCAATTGTGTGTCTGACTGAGTGCGACGAGATCTGCGGTGGGAGAATTCCCATTATTAAACATGCGGCTGAGGAAAAAGACTGGCATGGCTGGGATAAATATGAAGGAAACCCCGATGAAGAACTTCCCATCTTTACTAGTGCAGCTTTAGATGAACGTTATTACGGTCAATTGCAAGGATTGAACAAAGCTCAAATGGCTGAAAAATACGGCAAGGAACAGGTGCATCAATGGAGACGCTCGTTTTCCGTCCGTCCTCCAGGGGGGGAAAGTTTAGAAGATACGATGAATCGTACGGTACCATTTTTTCGCGATCGCATTTTAGCTCACCTCAAACGTGGGGATAATGTCTTGGTCTCGGCTCACGGTAACTCCCTGCGATCGATCATCATGTATTTGGATAATTTAAGTCCCGAAGAAGTTCCTCAACTGGAACTGAAAACAGGCATTCCTATCGTATATGACATCGATTCCGAAGGTCAAGTCACGGCTAAAGTAATTTTGGATGATTGATATAGTAGCGATCGGTTATTAATTGTTGCCTTTTGCCTTTTGACTTTTGCCTTTTATTGTTTCTGATATCTTATTTGTTTGATTATATTAACAAACCCATCCATCCATTCTTGAAAAAAAATAGGAAATATCCAGAGCAATTGACTCATGTTCAAGGGAAAAATTTTTCGGTATGGATGAAATACCCTTGCTCCTTTGCTATCGATAAGATGTTTAAGTATAGTTATTAAACTAATATCGCAACGTTTGGCATTGAGCGTTTCTCGATTTTTTGAGGTTGTAGAATCATCAAACCACGAAATTTGAAATGCACGAGCGACACAGAAAGGTGTTCCAAAAATTTGTGCATAAATAGGCACTCTATATTCCAAAAAACCTAACTCTGGTTGCTCGATCCTAGAGTATTTTTCTAAAAAGCTTCTGGGGAAACAAACAACAATAAATAAACAAGCAAAGGGTTCCTGATTGTACGAATATTTCTCTTTTACATAATTTAGAAATTCAAGATACTGCTCTCTTATTTCTGGCACAATGCGAGTACTTGTCCAAATCCAGCGATTTTCAATCTCCTTAATAGGTATAAGTCCTGAGAGAAGAATGGAATCTTTTTGCAGCATTGAGAACAGTTCATAAATTGAACCAAAAACTAGCATGTCCCATTGAATAATAACGATAGTATCCCACCACAGATCTTTACCACGCTGAGAATACCAATCCGTAATTAACAAATCGCCTAAATGCCATTTCCAACTCGAGCTTTTATTTTGACTAAAAATATAGAAATCATCAAGATATTCACCAAGAATTAGTTTGTACTTGTCTGCGTCTTCTAGTTCACCACCGTACAATCCATAAATAGATATTGTTGCATTATAACGACGAATCAGTTCCAAATGATTTTTACAAATCTGTGGCTCTTTATAAAACCAAAATAAAATAGCTAATTTCATAAATATTCATTTTTTTGTGGCGATTATTTAATAATTGCTGTTTTTTATGCAATTAAAAAAAGCTTATTCTCTTTTCAAAATATAACTAGAGATGAATTTTCGAGAGTTATTTTCTAGTTGAATATAGTTAAAAAATGCATTTTTACCTAATAGAGATATTCCATAATATAAAAAAGGTTTAAGCTTGAAAAAATTGTTTCTGAAAGCTAAAAACAAATATCGTCTTCCCATCTCAATAGCTTTTGGATCTGAAATAATAAAACCATTACATACAAGTAATCTACCTGTATAAAAAAGATGTTCTGCTCTTTCTTTAACTAAAAAATTATTTTTTTCTTTGTTTAAATTATTTAAATTCAAATTTTTGTGATGCTTATTGATAAAAGCTAAAATACTTTTTACTACTGCTTTAGGGTTAGTTGAAAGTCTATCGGAGTCGCTTTCTAGATAGCGTACGAGTACCTCAGAAATCACCTCAAATTCGCAAGACTCAGATAATCTAACCCATAAATCTGCATCTGCAGCAAATTGCAATATGTCAGGGTCAAATCCTCGAACTCGTTCGAGATATTCGCGTTTCACCATAACAGTAGAAGGCGTACCTACTACATTGGCAAAAAGTAATGTATTGCGAAGATATCCTCGATAGGTAGGAACTTTGGTACGCTGAATCTGATTGAATTCATTGACAATTTCAAGTCCTGTATAAACAACACCAACTTCAGGCTTGCATTGTTCTAATAGTTCGACTTGTTTGGTCAGTTTATGTGGTAACCACTCATCGTCTGAATCGAGAAAGGCAATATAGCGACCACGAGATTTTTCGATCCCTGTATTACGAGCAACAGCCGCTCCTAAGTTATGCTGATGTCGAATGTATTTAATACGCGGATCGTTAAAACTTTTGACTATTTCTTCTGTATTATCCGTGGAGCGATCGTCCACTACAATTACTTCAAAATTTTGATAACTTTGAATAAGAATACTATTTATTGATTTACCGATGGAATGTGCTCTGTTGTAAGTAGGAATGATAACGCTTATGACAGGAATCCTAGAACATGGACTTGGTAAATGATAGTTACAGTCCTGTTCATTAGCTAAGGCTTTAGTTACCAGCTGTTGGGAATTCATTTTATTGGTCTTATTACGTAAACTTGCTATCGCAAGATATTTCGGTAGTAATGTAATATGCTACATCCATACAAAGTTTAAAAAGATAGTAGTTTTTAAGGCGTTAATTATTCTATGCAATCCGTACCTTTTTTTTAAAAAATACTTTATGTTTTTTTGATTTTACTAAAAACTATACGAGATCTTGATAAAGCTTTAATGAACATCGATGTGTTTTGCTCTAGCAACGATAAAGAAAAGATACAAATATAACTATTTTGTTACTCGATCGAGCTTTTTATAGAGTAGGCATTTTGACTTTTTTATCTTGCTACCGTCCCCTTAAAGAACTTTATGATTTATTTAAAAACGAACGATTTTTATTTTTAAAAACTTTAACTTTGACTACGAGTTTTTATTGTACTATCAATTAAAAATAGATTAAGAAACTTGCTATTTCCTCAAAATATATATAATAAATACCCTTAAAAAATCGGGGTATATAAATGCTATTTATCGCTCGTATAAACTTAATACTCACAAGCTTTAGTCAAGATTCAGTCTAAGAAATTTATTGTCAAAGATTTAAAGCAAAATTATGAAAATTGAAAATTTAAGAACAGAAAATCACTCTAACCGGACTAGAGTAGTAGCAACAGTTATTTGGGAAGATTGCGATCGCTCGAACCAAGATCTTTACTTTGAAACTACAACCGAATTTGCCGGAGATATTTCCTGTAATCCCAATGCTTTTCTTACTGCTTGTGTCCTGCCAGCGATGCGCTATGGAGAACGAAGAATTGCGATCGATGCGCCTATTTGTCCCGAACTAAAAGATGGTATAACCACCGTCGTGCATTATCTGGCTCAATGGTACGGAGGCAAACGTCAACTAATACCCATTGAAGCTCTCCTTCAGTCTCGGGTTTCTTCTGTCCCCAAACCCAGAGCGGGTTGCTTATTTTCTGGCGGTATAGATTCTCTAGCTATGGTGCGTAACAACCGTCTCAATTTTCCTTCAGAACATCCTCGCTCATTCAAAGACGGTATCCTAGTCTAGGCGTACTTAATGGGGAAGATGATGATAACGAAGATCCTTCTTTTGGATACATTATCGATGCTGTATCTGCAATAGCTGACGATGCTAATCTCAATCTTATCCCTATCTATACTAATGCCTATGCCCACATTAGAGATTTGGACTTAGATTTTCTGTTTTGGAAGCTAGAATTTCACGGCTCATTCTTGGCTGCAGTTGCTCATACTCTCTCAAACCGATTGACAACAGTTTCCATCGCTTCTTCTTCCTATAATTTAGCTAATTTAAATCCCTGGGGTTCTCATCCTTTAATCGATCCGCGCTTCAGCAGCAGCGATTTGCATATTCGTCATGAAGATGCAGCTTTATCTAGGCTAGCTAAAACTCAATTAGTAGCTCAATGGGATGTAGCCTTAAAACATCTGCGAGTATGCAATGAAAAAAGTAGCTATCTTGAAGGCAACTATAACTGTGGCAAATGTGAAAAATGTCTCCGAACCATGGTTGCTTTTATGGCATTAGGTGTGTTGGAGCAGGTTCCTACTTTTAAGGAGAAAAATGTCTCTAAAGATTTACTACTCAAAGCTGCTTATATTGGTGATTCCTATGAAGAAGCTTGCTATCGCGAGCTGCTCGCTCCTTTAGCACAAATTCATCGTTACGATTTAGTTTATGCAATCAAAAAAATTATCAATAGATATCACGAGCAAGATTTTAAGGGATTGGTTAAACGGGTAGACAGGACTTTCTTTGGTGGAAATTTGGTAAATCGAAAGAAGAAAATCGCTGCTTCTCGATAAGTTCCGTTTTGAGAGTTATTCTTCTCCTCGTTAGCTATAGTTAAATTTATATAAACTCGTTCGTACCCTAAAATACTATTTGACGAACATCTTTCCCCTAAATCAAATGTCTTCGAGCCAACCTGTTTCTCTCAGCCAAGCTATTCCCCTCGATCGCATTCGCTACAACGAGCATGGATTAGTGCCCGCGATCGCCCAAGACTATCTCGATGGTACAGTATTAATGATGGCGTGGATGAATCGCGAATCGCTGCAAAAAACTTTAGAGACGGGAGAAACTTGGTATTGGAGTCGATCGCGTCAAGAATTATGGCACAAAGGAGCTACTTCAGGTCATATTCAAAAAGTACGCTCGATTCGTTACGATTGCGATAGCGATGCTTTGTTAGTCACGGTCGAACAAATAGGAGATATTGCCTGTCATACGGGGGAACGTAGCTGTTTTCATCAAGTAGACAGCACTAAAGATGCACCGCCAGCAGATACTTTATCAGAACTATTTAAAGTAATTGGCGATCGCGCTCGCAATCCCGTAGAAGGTTCTTACACTTGTAAGCTGTTAGCGGGTGGAGACAACAAAATTCTTAAAAAAATTGGTGAGGAAGCCGCAGAAGTCGTCATGGCTTGTAAAGATGACGATGCCGAGGCGATCGCTTCGGAAGTAGCTGATTTGTTCTATCACACTTTAGTTGCTTTGGCTCATCATGAAGTAGATCTTCGAGATGTCTACCGTAAGTTGGAACAAAGAAGACGCTGAGTGAGATCTCTTCGAGATCGCGTTTTGGCAAATCAATCTTCTAGGTGTATTAATTACTGTGCCCATATTTATATTGATTTGCGTTCAAACGCTTAATTCGCTATCGTTTCTCTACCAAATGCTTTGCGTCCTTTGCGTCTTTGCGTGAGACTAAACTAATTTTTAAAAAGAAGTAATTACAGTGTAGATACAAATGCCGAGCGATCGAAGCAGGCGATGAGATAAGATTTCAGTAACATGCTGTCACAAAAATTTACCTACTCGGGAGATTCATGCTGCGACTCGAACACATTAGCAAAATTTATGCTACAGGCGAAGTTCTCAAAGATGTTACCTGGGAAGTTAAACCAGGAGAAAGAGTAGGCTTGGTAGGTGTAAATGGTGCGGGAAAATCAACGCAACTTAAGATTATTAATAGGGAAGTCGAACCCACGGCTGGAGAAGTTATTCGTCCCGCTAGCTTAAAAATTGCCTATCTCAGTCAGGAATTCGAGGTAGAACCGACACATACTGTTAGAGAAGAGTTTTGGACGGTATTTGCCGAAGCTAATGAAGTACAGCAGGCGATCGCGCGAGTACAGCGAGAGATGGAGGTAAGCGAACCAGAGGAATTAGAGAAATTAATCGACAAACTAGATAAATTACAGCGTAAGTTTGAAGCTTTAGAAGGCTACACTCTAGAAACGCAAATCGAGAAAATTTTGCCGGAGATGGGATTTAGCAGCGATGATGGCGATCGCCTGGTAGATTCTTTTAGTGGCGGCTGGCAAATGCGTATCAGTTTGGGGAAAATTTTACTTCAAGAACCGGATTTATTACTACTAGACGAACCGACTAACCATCTCGATCTGGAGACGATTGAATGGTTGGAAAATTATCTCAAAGGTATTAATACTCCTATAGTAATTGTCTCCCACGATAGGGAATTGCTCGACCGTCTCTGTACCAAAATCGTGGAGACAGAAAGAGGCGTTTCGACTACTTATCCCGGTAATTATTCTGCCTACCTACAACAGAAAGCAGAAGCTAAAGCAGCACAAGGTGCTACCTACGAACGCCAGCAGAAAGAAATTGCCAAACAACAGGAATTTATCGAACGTTTCCGCGCTAGTGCTACTCGCAGTACTCAAGCCAAAAGCCGGGAAAAGCAACTTGAAAAAATAGAGTTAACCGAGGCACCGACTGCTGACTTAAAAACACTTAAATTCCATTTTCCTCCTTCTCCTCGCAGTGGCAGAGAGGTAGTTATTATTGAAGATTTGGTTCATACCCATAACGAAAATATTCTCTTTTTGGGAGCAGAATTGTTAGTAGAAAGGGGCGATCGCATTGCTATTTTAGGCCCTAATGGTGCGGGGAAATCTACTCTTTTAAAAATGATCGTAGGCATGGAAAAGCCAGAAGAAGGTACGGTTAATTTGGGTAAACATAATGTAATTCCCGGTTATTTTGAACAAAATCAAGCAGAAGCTTTAGATTTAGATAAAACAGTTATCGATACGATACACGATGAAGTACTGGATTGGAAAAATGAAGAGGTACGCACTTTATTAGGACGATTTTTATTTAGCGGCGATACGGTTTTTAAACAGGTTAAGGCTCTTAGTGGCGGAGAAAAAGCTCGTCTTGCTCTTGCTAAAATGTTGCTGCGTCCGGCTAATTTACTTCTTTTAGATGAGCCTACTAATCATTTGGATATTCCGGCTAAGGAAATGCTGGAAGAAGCTCTTCAACAATATGATGGTACGGCGATCGTTGTTTCTCACGATCGCTATTTTATTTCTCAAGTTGCTAATAAAATTGTGGAAATTCGGGATGGGGAATTATTAGTTTATCAGGGAGATTATCATTACTATTTAAGTAAATTGGCAGAAGAGAAAGAGAAGGAAAGGCAAAGAATCGAAGCGGAAAAGAAGGCTGCTAAAAAATCGGCTCAAAAAGCTAAGGGAGCGGCGAAGAAGAAGAGTAAGAATAAGAAAGCAGGAGTTAATTAATGTTTAGTTAAGCGTTTAAGAAAAAGACAAAGATAATCAAGAGATTAAAAAATCTTGATGCTAAGGCAGTGTACGGCTGATTTCAAATTTTTTTGTTTGTGTCACGCAAAGGCGCAAAGGGCGCAAAGGAGGGCGCGAAGAAGTTACAGTCTCTTGCCTTGATTAAAGTTAATTAAGAAAAATACCATCAGTTGATAACATAACAGTTGAAAAATCTTGTTACTGCTTGCTCATGACTGCCAAAACTGATTTTTTTAGCCATCTCAATCCTTCTCAGCGTCTTGCTGTCGAACATTTTTGCGGCCCTTTACTGGTGGTTGCGGGTGCGGGTTCTGGGAAAACGCGAGCGTTAACTTATCGGATTGCTAATCTGATTCGCAATCATAAAGTTCCTCCGGAGAATATTTTGGCAGTAACTTTTACTAATAAGGCTGCGCGGGAAATGCGAGAGCGAATCGAGTATATCTTTGCTCAAGAATTGGCGCAGGAGAAGTATGGACAAAGATTAGAATTATTGACAGAGTACGAGCAAAAACAGTTGCGATCGCGGGTTTATAAAAAAACGACTAAACCTCTCTGGATCGGTACGTTTCATAGTTTATTTGCCCGCATTCTTCGCTACGACATTAATAAGTATCAAGACGAACGGGGACGGACTTGGAAGCGAAATTTTTCTATTTTTGATGAGTCTGATGTCCAGAGTTTGATTAAAAATATTGTTACCAAGCAGTTGAATTTAGATGATAAGAAGTTTGACCCTCGTCAAGTTCGCTACGCTATTAGTAATGCTAAAAATTTGGGTTTAACTCCCGAACAATTTGCTAGAGAGGAACGGAATTATCGAGGCAGAGTTATTTCGGAAGTTTATAACGAATATCAAGCGCAATTAGCTGCTAATAATGCCTTGGATTTTGACGATTTAATTTTAGTTCCCGTTCGCTTATTTCAACAAAATGAATCGATTTTAGGTTATTGGCACAGTCAGTTTCAGCACATTTTAGTTGACGAATATCAGGATACTAACCGCGTTCAATACGAACTAATTCGCTTACTCACTACCAATGGAGAGACGCGCAAAAGCGAGTGGAATTGGCAGAAGCGATCGCTATTCGTTGTCGGGGATGCGGATCAATCAATTTATTCTTTTCGTCTGGCAGATTTTACTATTCTGCTCGAATTTCAACAGGATTTTGGGGATGGTTTGCCCGATGAAGATACTCGTACCATGATTAAATTGGAGGAAAATTATCGCTCTCGTGAAAATATTCTCCAAGCTGCTAATGCTCTGATTGAAAATAATAGTCAGAGAATTGAAAAGGTTTTAAAGCCAACTAGAGGTATTGGCGAACAAATTTATGTTTACAAAGCAGATGACGAGCAAGTAGAAGCTAAATTTGTCATTAGTCGAATCCAAAAAATGAGCGAAGAAAACCCCGAATTAAATTGGGGAAGTTTTGCTATTTTATATCGCACTAATGCTCAATCTCGTCCTTTTGAAGATTTATTGATTCACAATAATATTCCCTACAATATTGTTGGCGGCTTAAAATTTTATGACCGCAAAGAAATTAAAGACGCTTTAGCTTATCTACGAGTTATAGCTAATCCTGCCGATACAGTGAGTCTGCTACGAATTATTAATACTCCCCGTCGCGGTATAGGCAAGACAACAATTAATTCCCTAGCCGATGCAGCACAACAACTAGGCGTTCCTCTCTGGGAAGTAATTAGTGATGAAACTTCGGTCAAGACTATGGCTGGACGTGCAACCAAAGCAGTCAATCAATTTGCACGGACAATTGCTGAAATTCAAGCACAATTAGAAAATTTAACTGCAGCGGAAGTATTAAACCACATCATGGAAGTATCTGGTTACGTACAAGATTTAAAGGCGCAGGGTACGGATGAAGCGGATAATCGTTTAGCAAATATTTTTGAGTTATACAATGCCGTCGTGCAATTTCAAGAAGATAATGAAGATACTAGTTTGGAAGCTTTCCTTGCCAGTGCTTCTCTAGCTTCCGATCTCGATAATCTAGAACAGGGACAAGAAAAAGTCTCCTTGATGACTCTTCATTCTGCTAAGGGTTTAGAATTTCCCGTTGTCTTTCTTGTCGGTATGGAACAGGGATTATTCCCTCACAGTCGCACTCTCAACGATCCCCTCAGCTTAGAAGAAGAACGCCGTCTCTGCTATGTAGGCATTACCCGCGCTCAAGAACAACTATTTTTAACTCATGCCAGAGAACGTCGCCTTTGGGGTGCTAGAGAATCTGCCGTTGCCTCTCAATTTCTTTACGAACTACCTGAAGATTTAGTTAGTAGCAATCTCAATGCTTCTGCCTATCGTCGCCGTACTCGGGTAACAAGAACGGTTCAGCCGGGAAATATAAATTGGTCGGTAGGCGATCGCGTTTTTCATCAAGAATTTGGCGAAGGGGAAGTTACTCATATTTTAGGTTCTGGTAACAAAATCACCCTAGCAATTAAATTTCCTAGTCTAGGAGCGACTAAAATTATGTCTCAAAGTACACCAATGGAGAAAATTGATTAGTCTCTTTTATTAATTAAATTTTTTCTTATTTTTATTTAACAGAAATATTGGTTTTTTTGAAATATAAGCTGCGTTAATTGAGATAGACTGCAACAACAGAATGTAAACTTTGTTTTTACAAATAACAAACTATATTTCCCTGATATATTTAGTAAATTTTTAGGAAGAATAAGCTTGTGTAATTATACTGATGACGCTAACAGTAAACTAAAGATATTAATAGATATAAATAGCTAGAAATAAAAAAAGACCATAAACATAAGTGTTTTCCTGAAAATAAATATTTTTTAAAAAATAAAACAAAATTCTATATACTTTTTAAACAAAAAGTTTCATAAAAATTACTTTAAATTTTTAATTAGAGCAATAAATTTAAACCATTAATTTTTGATTTCAGCTAGAACAAAATCCTTTCTGCTCTATTCAAAATTTACTCATGTTTTTGTACTCCTCGGCTTTAGAACAAATTATTACTCATTCTCCTCCAACTGTAGCACCGGAGCTGTCACTTCTAGAAGTTCTGGCTATTATGAACCAATCCATAGGCAGTCAGTGTGTTTTGATTGAAGGAGATGAGGATTGGGATAGTAGTTTAGCAACGATTGATTGCAGCAGCTATGTTCTCGTAACCGAAGCAGACCAGCTAGTGGGCATTTTTACAGAACGAGATTTAGTTAGGATTACGGCTAATAGAGGCAGTCTGGCGAGATTAAAGAATTTATCCATACGTGAAGTGATGACAAAACCGGTTATCACCTTGAAGAAAACCGAATATCGAGATATTTTTACTGTTTTATCTATCCTACGCCAACATCGAATTCGTCACTTGCCAGTTACCGACGAATGCGGCAAATTAGTCGGAGCGATCGCCCCCGAAACTCTACGTCATGCGTTGCAGCCAGAAAACATGTTTAGGTTGCGCTCTTTGTCAGAAGTTATGAGTACTGAGATAATTCATGCTGCTCCCACAACTTCTGTTATCGATTTGGCAAGATTAATGATCGGGCATCGAGTTAGCTGTGTCGTTATCACTGAAACATTGGACAATGACCAGCAACAAGCCAAAAGTTTACTCAAGCCTGTTGGCATCGTAACCGAACGAGATCTTCTCCAGTTTCAAGTACTTAAGTTAAACATCGCACGGATTCAAGCTACAGAAGTAATGAGCAGTCCGCTGTTGACCCTCAGTCTTACCGATAGCTTGTGGATAGCAAATCAAAAGATGCAGCAAAAACGAGTGCGGCATTTAGTGGTGACCGGAAATCGGGGGGAGTTGCTTGGAATTGTGACTCAAACTAGCTTGTTGCGATCGCTCGATCCATTAGAGCTATATAAGGTTGTCACTCTATTGCAGCAGCAGTTTGAATCAGATCGCCTGCTCGATGAAATTGTTCGACAAATTAGACAATCACTAGATTTAGAAGAAATTTTGAACGCTACTGTCAAAGAAGTCAAACAGTTTCTTCAGACCGATCGCGTCTTGATTTATCGTTTAAATCCTGATAGGAGTGGAGAGGTAGTAGCAGAAGCAGTCGATCGACCGTGGCAGAGTATTCTCGGCTCAAAAATAACCGCTCACTATGTGCCCGAGCAATGGATAAGATCTTGCCTAAAAAGTAGAGTAAAAGCGATCGCAGACATCTATCAATCCGACTTTCAACCTTGTCAGATCGAGCTATTAGAGCAATATCAAGTACGGGCAAGCATAATAATGCCCATTATTCCTGGGGAACCAATAGCTGAAAAGCAAGAATCACTCAATTCTTTATGGGGCTTATTAATTGTTCATCATTGTGCTAGTTCCAGAAAGTGGGAAAATTTTGAGATTGAATTGCTGCAAAAATTAGCTATTCGTGTAGCGATCGCGATCCAACAAGCAACCATTTTTGAAAAATCTCGAGCGGAACTGCAGCAATGGCAACAAAAGGAAGCAGAAATTCGTCAACTCAACAGCGAACTCCAACAGCAATTATTTGAGGGTACCACTCAATTAGAAGCTACTAACCAAGAACTACAAAACGAAATTAAAGAACGTAAGCGGACAGAGAAAGCCTTACAAAAAGCTCGTGACGAACTAGAAAAACGAGTTGAAGAACGAACCGCAGAACTAGAAGAAACTAACGAACTGCTAAGACAGGAAATTTATATACGCCTACAGACGGAGTTAGAACTCAGGCATGAGCGTAATTTTGTCTCTGCTATTTTAGGGGTCGCTGGAGCTTTGATTGTGGTTATGGACTGTCAGGGACGGATTGTTCGCTGCAATCAGGCTTGCGAACGTATTACAGGTTACGGATTTGCTGAAATAGCTAGTAAATATTTTTGGGAAATACTCATCGATCCAGATGAAATAGATCGAGTCAAGAAAATCTTTGAGCGAGTTAAAAATTTTCAGTTTCCTTATCAATCAGAAAACTATTGGCTAACTAAAAATGGCGATCGCCTTCTCATTACTTGGTCTACTACCGCTCTGGTTGATGAAGAAGGGAAAGTCGAATACCTTATTGTTGCTGGCAAAGACATCACTGAACGCCAACAAGCAGAGGAAGCACTCAGACAGAGTGAAGAACGCCTTCGTGAAATTACAGAAAATATTAGTGAAGTGTTTTTCATGATTGCTCCTCATAGTGCAGAAATTCTCTACATCAGTTCTGCTTACGAAAGAATCTGGGGTCGTAGTTGTCAAAGTCTTTATGCAAATCCGCAATCCTGGCTTTTAGCAATTCATCCTGAAGATTATGCTCAAGCAGTGTCTACTCTAGAAACTCAATTTAGAACTGGCGAAGAATTCCAAGAAGAATATCGAATTATCAGACCCGATGGCTCTATTCGCTGGGTTTGGACTCGTGCTTTTCCGATTCGAGATCGAGCAGACAAAGTTAGTCGTTTCGTAGGCATTGCTGAAGATATTACAGAGCGCAAGCAAGCAGAAAATATTCTCAAACAGCTAACTGAAGAATTAGAAACTAGAGTAGAAGAGCGCACTCTTCAATTGAGCGAAATTAATCAACAATTACAACAGGAAATTTTGGAGCGCAAACAAGCAGAATCAAAAATCAAAGCTTCTCTTACAGAAAAAGAAATTTTACTTAAAGAAATTCATCATCGAGTCAAAAATAATTTGTTAGTTGCTGCCAGTCTTTTAGATTTTCAGGCTGATAATGTTGAAGAGCCAGAAATCGTCAAAATGTTTGAAGATAGTCAACGGCGTATTCATTCAATGGCATTAATTCACGAACAATTATATCAATCTGAAAACTTGGCTCAAGTAGATTTTGCTAAATATTTAACGGTTCTTACCAACAAGCTATCTAGTTCTTATGATTTAAATAATCAAGATAATGACAATAAACAAGGTATTCAATTTTTATTGGATATAAATACGGTTTATCTTAATATTGAAACAGCACAACCCTGTGGGTTAATTGTCAATGAACTAATTTCTAATGCGATTAAGCACGCTTTTTCCGAACGAAGATTAGGGAAAATATGGTTAAAATTACATCAAGATTGTAATCAAAAAATTATTTTATCTGTCAAAGACAATGGTATTGGCTTCCCCGAAGATTTAGATTTTACTTCTACTGATTCTTTGGGTATGCAATTAGTCTGTACCTTAACTGAACAAATAGAAGGAAAAATCGAATTAATTAGAGATAAGGGAACAGAGTTTAGACTACTTTTTTCAGAACTTAACTATCAAAGGAGAGTATAAATCATGAGTAGCATAAAAATATTAATTGTTGAAGATGAGCTTTTAATTGCCAAAAACTTAGCTGGAAAATTAAAAAAATTAGAATATACAATTGTAGATATTGTCTCTTCAGGGGAAGCCGCGCTTCAAAGTGTTAGTTCGTGCCAGCCAGATTTAATTTTGATGGATATTGCCATTAAAGGAAGCATCGATGGCATAGAAACTGCAGCTCAAATTAAAACTATCTCCGATGTTCCAATTATTTACCTAACTGCTTATGCTGACGATCGCACTCTCGAACGAGCTGCTAGTACGAGTTGTTATGGCTATATTCTTAAACCTTTTAGAGTCAGAGAACTACACGCCACAATTAAAATGGCTCTGAACAAACATCAAGAGCAAGTTCTAGTAAAACAGTCTTTATTGGAAACCGGCAGTCAATATTCATCCGACAATGACAGCATTTATCGCGATCCCTTAACTAACCTTCCCAATCAGTTATTATTACGGGATTTGTTCGATCATTTGTTATCATCAGACAGTGGTCAGTCTTCAGTCGAGCTTCAAGGTGAAAGCACTGTGCTTCCTGCGCGGGAACCAAGTTCCCGCGCCCAGCGCACTCAAAGTCTTCTAGACTCAGCAAACAGAGAAGAACAACCTACAAACCCTCAAAAATTCCTTGCAGTTCTCCATCTTAATTTAGACAGATTTCAACGCATATACGATACTCTGGGCAATAGTAGCGGCGATTTATTAATCCAGGAAACAGTCGAACGCTTAACAAGTTGTATTGGCAATGGCGGAACTGTTATTCGCTTGCATAATGATGCATTTGTCATTTTACAAGCAGCCGTTAAGGATCGACAGACAACTGCTAATTTTGCTCGCATAATTTTAGAGCGGTTGCGTCAACCTTTTATACTTATAGAGCGGGAAATTTTTCTCACTGCCAGTATTGGCATTTCTCTTTATCCTTCCGATGATACCGAACTCGACAAATTGCTCCAGCAAGCTAACATGGCAATGAGATATGCCCAGGAGCAAGGAGGCAATCAGTATAAGTTTTACACGACTACTTTCAGACTGGTCTCTTCTAATGACCTATGTTTAGAAACCGATTTGCACTATGCCCTGGAACGCAAGGAGTTGGAAATACACTATCAACCCAAAGTCAATTGCCATAGCGGTCAAATTGTTGGTGCTGAAGCTCTTTTACGCTGGGCTCATCCCGAACGAGGATTAATTGCGCCAGATCGGTTTATCACCCTAGCTGAAGAAAGTGGCTTAATCGAAACAATTGGAGAGTGGGTCTTGAAACATGCCTGTCAACAAGCTAAGGTTTGGCATAAGGCTGGTCTAGAGTCTTTTACAATAGCCGTGAATATTTCAGGTCGTCAATTCAAACAACTCGATCTCTTCCACAAAATAGCCCAAATCCTATCAAATACAAACCTCGATCCTAACTTTCTCATATTAGAGCTAACAGAAAAAATACTGGTAGAAGATGTTAACAAAAATATTCAAAGGTTAAATTTTATCAAAAAGTTAGGGGTACAAATTGCCCTCGATGATTTTGGAACTGGTTATTCTTCTTTGAGCTATCTGCAACAATTTCCCTTCGATATGCTAAAAATTGACCGATGCTTTGTGCGTAATGTAGATAAAAATAGGAAAAGCGCAGCGATTATTCAAAATATTATTCAAATGGCTCACGATCTCGATCTAAAAGTAACTGCTGAGGGAATAGAAAGACAAGCAGAATTAGATTGTTTACGTCAGTATAACTGTGATGAGTTACAGGGTTACTTATTCAGCTATCCTTTGTCAGCTCAGGATTTTGAAGCATTAGTCCTTCGCAGTCAACGCTTGCCAATATCACTCTAGAAATAGGCAATTTATCAAACATCTAATTAAACAAGACCGTTAGTAATTTAGATATTTTTTAATTACTAACGGAGTGAAATTTAGCCAAATTTATTGCAGTGCGATCGCTTCATTCAAAATAAAAGTTTAGTTTTTTTTAGCTAATGTATTAGTAATTAATATTACTCCTTCACTTTTGCTGCTTTAGGAGAAAAATTTTTGCCTCAGGATGAAAAATTATGAGTGTAACTACTTCTAGTATCAGCGATTTTGACTTTAAAAAATACACTATTTTAATTGTTGACGATCATCCTTATAGTTTGGAGATTCTTTCTAACACTTTAACTAGAGCTGGCTTTCAGATTGCTGTGGCAATTGATGCTAAAGGCGTATTCGAACAAATTCGATCCCATCGACCAGAATTAATTTTGCTCGATATCATGATGCCTGGAATGGACGGATTTGAAATTTGTAAACGCCTCAAAGAAGATAGCTCAACCTTCAATATCCCGATCATTTTCATGACTGCTCTATCCGATTTCGAGTCAAAGATTGAAGGTTTCTCTTTAGGGGCTGTTGACTATATTACTAAACCCTTTCAGCAAGAAGAAGTCCTAGCGAGAGTCAAAGTCCAGCTAATGTTGTGCAACTTAACTCAAACCCTAGAAAAGCAAAATAAAATACTCGAACGTGAAATTTTACAGCGTGAGAATGCAGAAGCATCTTTAATTAAAGTAAACCAAGAATTAGAAATACGAGTAAACGAGCGTACACTCAAGCTTTCGCTAGCTATCAAAAGAATTAGACAAGCTCAAATTCAATTAGTACGACAAAAACAAGAACTGGAAACCGAAGTTAAAAAACGAACAATTAAATTACATCAGATTAATCAGCAGTTACAGCAAGAAATTATTGAGCGAAAACAGGCAGAAGAACAAATTAAAATTTCCCTCAAAGAAAAAGAGATTTTACTTAAAGAGATCCACCATCGAGTAAAAAATAATTTGCTAGTTGTTGCTAGTCTTTTAGAGTTTCAAGCTGGCTATGTTGAAGAACTCGAAACCATCAAAATGTTTGAAGATAGTCAGCGTCGAATTTACTCAATGGCTCTTATTCACGAACAACTATATTACTCTCATAATTTAGGCAAACTTGATTTTAGCCAATATCTTAAAGCTTTAGTTGATAAATTAGCTGAATCTTACGATTTAAGCGAACACAATATTCAGTTACTAATCGACGCGGAATCAATTGACCTCAATATTGAAACAGCTCATCCCTGCGGCTTAATTGTTAATGAATTAATTGCCAATTCTTTCGAACATGCCTTTCCAGAAAAAAGAAAGGGGAATATTTGGTTGACCATGCACCGAAATCAAGAGCATCAAATCACTCTTATAGTTAAGGACGATGGTATTGGTTTTCCCACAGATTTAAATTTTCAAAATACTGAATCACTAGGTTTACAATTAGTTTGTACTTTAACTAAACAACTAGAAGGAACCATTGACCTTAATTGGAGCAATGGTACCTGTTTTCAAATTACTTTTGCGGAGCTTAACTATTGCAAAAGAATATAAATCTTAAACAACAAAAATGTTTTTTTAATTGATTCGCAATTTTAATATATTATTTGTGACTAACTCAAGAGAGGGATACTTAAATTTTTCTTGCAATGTATGCTTATTACGAACGATATATTTATAAGTATGCTCGGTCAAAAAAATCAATAAAAAGTAAAATGTTATATCGAGCCATATTCTTAGAAATTTATTTAAAAACATTGATATTAATCATTTTTCTCGATCATTTCTGAATTATAACTAAGTTATTTTGCTCATCAAAATGATTATTAAGGATTAACGAGTAATCCGCAAATCAGCTAAAAGCGAAGGTATTTTAGGCTTTGTGGGGCATTAACCAGAGTTGACTGGTTTTTTAGTAACCATGCCTGGAGGTTCGAGGTTAATACTAGTCTCGCAGTTAATGCGAAGGAGTATTAATTTCAGGGCTACTGAAACATCGAGATCTGAAGCTGGAGCCAAAGCCTCCTACTTCAGGAGCAGGTGAGGTTACTCTTGAACTAGCATGGTCACGACTTGTGGTATAACCGCATTCAGGACACAGATGAATTCTTTGGTTAAGTTCTTTCTTTCCGGTATGTGTGTTGCATTCAGGGCAGATCTGACTGGTGTATTTGTGGTCTACTGTAGCGAAGTACTCAACGCTAAAATTAAAATAGCGTGAGGCTTCGCGCCCATTTAGCTAAATCTGTTTTTCGATTGATTCTTCAGCATTAATTTATTTTTCTTACTAAACTAGGTATAAGGGAAATACTACCTTCTCCAACAGGGATACTCGCAAAGGAAAAAAAGACTGAATGACGGACTTGGAATTGCATAAGGAAAAAGTTTCTACACGGCAAAGATATAGGCAACAACATCCTTTTCAAGATAGTGCCCTTGGTTTAGTCTCCACTACAAGTTTTCCCGCTATCGTGGGTACTGCAGACATGATGCTCAAATCGGCAGAAGTAACAATGGTGGGTTATGAAAAAATTGGCAGCGGTCACTGTACGGCAGTAGTACGAGGCAGAATTGCTGACGTTCGCTTAGCTGTAGAAGAAGGAGCAAGAACCGCCGAGCAATTCGGTCAATTAGTCTCTAAGTTAGTCATTCCTCGTCCGATGCCCAATTTGGAAGCTGTATTTCCTATCGGCAGTCATATAGTAGAGTTGCTACAAAAGAAACGAGGTTATAGTCGCTTGAGCAATAGATCGATCGGCTTATTAGAGACAAGAGGTTTTCCCGCCATGGTAGGGGCAGCAGATGCTATGCTCAAGTCAGCAGACGTACAACTAGCAGCCTATGAGAAGATTGGGGATGGTTTGTGTACAGCGATTATTCGGGGTTCGGTAGCTAATGTAGCCGTAGCAATCGATGCGGGTATGCACGAAGCAGAACGTATTGGCGAGTTACATGCTGTCATGATTATTCCCAGACTTCTAGAAGATTTAGAACATACCTTACCTATTGCTAGTTACTGGATAGACGAACCAGAACCCTTACCCATCCTTTTACCCAATACAGTCAAAGAGAAAGAAAAAGAATTCATACAACTGCCACAAGCCGATACAAAGCCGATGCCTTTGAAAAGGATAGTAGAAGTGGAGGAACTTTGAGCGATCGCCATTCGACTTTAAAGAAATGGAATAGCGATCGCTCCTACCATCTATTAACCTTGAGTCGCCTTAACTGGAAAACGAAAGATAGCGATGATTGCTCTGATAGTAAAGAGAAAAATCGCTAGGGTACCTATGGCAAAAATGATATCCCCTGGAATCCGCAGCCATACCGTCCACTGCATCCAAGGACTGCTAATCACCTCGGCACTGCGAGCGTACCAAGTGCCGCGATTCACTGACTGCGCTAGCTGATAAAAGCCATTGGGAATCAAGCCAAAGATTAACATCACTACCAGACCCCCATTGATCGCCCAAAAGGAAAAGCTTAGTATTTTCTCATTCCAGACTGATTCTGGGGTAAACTCCCGCAAGGCAAACAGCATCAGTGCCAGAGCCAAACAACCGTAGACTCCGAACAGGGCAGCATGAGCGTGAATTGGCGTAGTATTTAAACCCTGAGAATAGTAGAGAACGATGGGTGGATTGATCAAGAAGCCAAAGACTCCTGCGCCAATCAAATTCCAGAAACAGGTAGCAATGAAAAAGCGTAGGGGCCAGCGATAAAATCCTTCTGCTTCCCGAGAAAGTTTGAGGGTCTTGAGCACCTCAAACCCAATCAGCGTCAGCGGCACTACTTCCAAGGCAGAAAAAACCGCGCCAATTGCCGCAATAAAAGTTGGCGTTCCGGCAAAGTACAGGTGGTGTAAGGTTCCGACAACACCGCTACCCAAGTACAAAATTGTGGTTAGGTAAGTAGCGCGCAAAGCCGAAGATTTTTTCAAGAAACCTAGTTCGCTACATAAATAGGCAATGACAACTGTGGCAAACACTTCAAAAAAGCCTTCAACCCACAGGTGAACTACCCACCAACGCCAATACTCGGCAATACTCAAGGGCGTGTGATTGGTGTACATCAAGCCCACTGCATAGAACAGAGGAATCGTAATCGCGCTGTAGAGGAAAAAGTGACTCAATCCCGTGGGATTCTTTTCCTTCATGAGAGCAGGCTTAAAGCCACGATACATCAGCCACAGCCAAAAAATCATGGCACCGACGAGCAATAATTGCCAAACTCGACCTAATTCGATGTACTCGTAACCTTGATGTCCCCACAAAAAACTATTGTCGACTCCTAAAATACCCTGTACTGCTGCCCAAGAACCGACTAGCGCACCAACCACAACTACGGTTAAGGCAACTAATAAGGCAGTATTGCCAACAGCTTGACCTTTTGGTTCGTAGCCGCCAAAACGAGGGGCAAAATATAGTCCGGCAGCCAGCCAGCAGGTAGCAATCCAAAATACAGCTAACTGTAAATGCCAGGTACGGGAAGCGGCGTAGGGAAGGAAATCCTGCAAGGGAATGCCGTAAAAACTATCTCCCTCGACAGCATAGTGTGCGGTTACCATACCCATAGCAATTTGCACCAAAAACAAGACCATCGCTATGCCAAAAAATAGCGAAGTCACTTTTTGGCTGGAAGTGGGAATGGCGACGGCAGGATGAGTTGGCACTGGCTGAACTTCATCGGGATCTTCCTGAGCAAGATAGACAAATAGGAAAATACCGATACCAGCAATAAGCACGACTACCGACACAATCGACCAAATTAGAAACTGTCCTGGAGGTTGATTCCCAATCAGATCGTCGTGAGGCCAGTTAGCAGTGTAAGAAAAGGGGGCATTCGGTCGGTTGGCAGAGGCTGCCCATGCCGTCCAGACGAAGAAAGCCGTGACGTTGTGGATTTGGGTATCGTCTTCAAACCAGCCATCGGGAATAGAGTGAACTACAGATCCGTGGGCTAATAATTGACGGTAATCTTGGAAAACTTGCTTTAATCCTTTGGTTTGGGCATTTGTCAGGACGAGTTCGCCTGTTTGTGAGTCGTAACGATTGGTCTTAAACTGTTCGCTAACCTTGGCCTGTAAACCTGCTCTTTCTGCGGGGGGTAAGGCTTCTAAATCCGCTTGAGAAAAATCAGGCTGACCGTCGTAAAGGACTCCAGCTGTAGCCAAACCCCAACGATGAAGTACGTCAGCCGTCCAATCGGGAGCTAGGTAGCTTCCGTGACCCCAAACGCTGCCAATATGCTGACCGCCACGAGACAGATAGATTTCTTGTCCTGACTGAATTTCTGCCTGAGTTAAGATAATTTCTTGTTGTGGCGATCGCACGATTTCAGGTATGGGTGGTGCATATTTCCAAATTGCTGCCCCTGCTGTTAACAAAGCAGAAAAGGCAACAATACAAATTAATACCAACCAAGCAGGTAGGCTGAGTACGTGCCTTTTTGGATACGCTGCTGTGGCAGTATTCGAGAGGGTGGTGTTGGTCATAGCCAAACCTCCAAAATTGGTTTTGCAATTCGTTAGTTTGAAATTGTTTAACTGTTACGGAATTTAGTTTTGTCCTTAGTTTTTTGGTCTCAAAAAATTTTTTGGGTACGTCAGAAGATCGCAACTGTGAAACGCCTCGCCTTTAGCATGACCGCATCCACAATTTAATTGTGATATTTTTAAGGCTGAATTTCTATGAGCTAGCTCAAGTTTGCAACAAGTAAGAGACAAAAATTTAAACTAGATTTATTTATTTCTGCTCACCTAATTTAAAAATACTTGGTGTCTTGGTGCCTTTGTGGTAACAATATTGAACCACCAAGCCAGTGCACGTACCGGGTAGGGATTCTCCTGCGTTCGGCACAAAGGCTGCACTGGAGCTAAGACCCTAAGAGAAAAAGGCTTTTCAGATCTGCTGGTCTAAGAAGTTCATCATGGCTACTTAAGCTGAGCATACAATTCCATAATTTTAGCGGTAACTTGTTTAACCGTTAAACCATCAGTAATTATCTCGATCGCATCAGCCGCTTTTTGGAGAGGTGCGATGGAACGATTACTATCCTGTTCGTCTCGCCGTTGAATATCCTGGATCAATTGTTCTAGCTCGATGTCCTGATGTCCTCGCTCGCGTAAGTCCTGCAAGCGTCGTCTTGCTCTTTCTGCTGCTGAAGCAGTAAGAAAAATTTTCAGTTCGGCATGGGGAAAAACATTAGTACCGATATCTCTTCCCTCGGCGATTACTCCTCCCCGTTCTCCCCAGCGTTGCTGTATTTTAACTAGTTCCCGGCGGACGGTAGCTTGGGCGGCGATGGTGGAGACATTAGCAGTTACTTCTGGAGTGCGAATTGCCTGAGTGACTTCCTTGCCATTGATATAAACGCTATCTGGTAAATTGGAAGAATTGGCTGGAACCAGGTCGATGTTTACCCCTTGGACGATAGAAGCAACTGCCTCTTCATTGTCAACAGCCATGCCAGACTGCATCACCAACCAAGTAACCGCCCGATACATCGCCCCCGTATCCAAATATAATAATCCCAATTCTTGAGCAACTTTACGAGTAACTGTAGACTTGCCTGCCCCCGCAGGACCATCGATCGCAATTATCGGTTGACGTTGGTACAAGACGATGTTGTCGATCAAACGAGTAGAACCAACATAACAGGCGATCGCTAGCAAGCCTTTTGTCTCTATCTCGTTCAAAAATTCGAGAGTTTCGGGATGAACTAATTCAATATACTGAATTTCAACTTCTGCTACAGATGCTAATTCCTGCTTCACTATATCGAGCAACCTTTGAGCCTTTTTTTCTCCTGCCTGAAATGCTTGTTGCGCTTGCTGCAAACTCCGGTATATAACTGCTGAACGTTCTTTTTCTGTTGGTGTTAAATATTGGTTGCGGGAACTGAGAGCTAGTCCCGATGATTCTCTCACAATGGGACAAGCTTTAATTTCTACTGGAATATTTAAATCTTTAACTAAACGGCGGATAATTGCTAGTTGCTGGGCATCTTTTTCGCCGAAATAAGCCCGATCCGGCTGTACTATATTAAACAGTTTAGTAACAATCGTCGCTACTCCTTGAAAGTGTCCCGGACGAAATTTACCGCACAACACGGAAGTCATAGCGGCTGGGGGAACAACAGTAGTTGTCGATGTCTGAGAGGCTGCATCTCCAGCAATGCCCATTTCCTCTCCAGTAGGGGCAAAAACTACATCAACCCCAAGCTGTTGGCATAACTGACAATCTCTTTCTAATTGACGGGGATATTGTTCTAGATCTTCAGTAGGAGTGAATTGAAGAGGATTGACAAAAATACTAACAACAACTAGCTCATTTTGCGCGATCGCTCTTTTAATCAAGCTAACATGCCCGGCGTGCAAAGCTCCCATAGTCGGCACTAGACCGATTGTTTGTTTTCGTTTATTTGCTAAGTGAGAGCGAAGTTCGGCAATAGTCGACAGCAGTAGCACTTTTATACAGTTATCAGTTACCAGTTATCAGTGTAAACTAGTACAGATTAATTCCTAACCATAGTAAAAAAAGGATATAGTAAGAAAAAGGGGACACGGGAAGTTTATCTTTCACCGCGTCACCCTTTCTCTCAGTCTCCGCGTCTTTATTCGAGAATTTCTAGCTGTACTGGTGCAATACCACTACCAAGCATACCTATAACGCGCGCAGCAGCAGCAGATAAGTCAATCACTCTACCAGCCGCAAAGGGACCTCGGTCATTAATACGAACGACCACAGAACGACCGTTATTTATATTAGTTACTCTTACCTTAGTACCGAAAGGTAAACTGCGATGAGCAGCAGTCAACTCTTCTTGATTGAATTTTTCTCCATTGGCGGTAGTCCTACCGTGAAAGCCAGGACCGTACCATGATGCCTCGCCCGTAACTGCATGTGCCACTTGTACGGGAGGGGAGATTCGCCCTTTACCTGAGAAAGGAACTAAATTATTACCAACTAATTGAGTTTTATAATTAGATTTTAATCTTTTTTTTATTGTATAAATATGAGAATCAACAACCTTTTTTGAATTTATTATTGTTGGATTAGCCTTAGCTTTAACATTGATATTCCTTCTTGTATGTGCTGCTGTTACTCTAGTAAATGAACTATGTAAAAAAGTAGTTGTTCCTACGGCAAAGATTGCAGTAATAAGCTTTAGTAAATTTTTATTCATCGTCAACTCGCTTTACATATTATTGTCAAATCTGTATATATTTGAATGATTTGACAATTTTTACTCCTCACAGATCGTAATTATTCGCATCGCGAGTAAAATTATCAGGAAATTGTAAAATTAAAGATAATGTATTTTATAAACAGAATTAATCAGTATTTCTGAAAAATTTTTTTTTACTAATCAAAGAATCACAAATCCGTGGAACAACTCTTGAATTAATGTGCTAATTCTGCTGCGCTCGGTAGCAATACTAATCGTTTAAAGGTTTTCAATTCATAATTTGACCTTGGTAACGGGTAAGGGTAAAAAATTTTTTCTTTCCTTTTTTCCATTTCCCCTTAACCAACAAAGCAAATCCACTAAGAATCTCATCTTGCGGCGAGATAAGATTGAAAAAAACTCATTGTTGGCAGCGATCGCAAACATATATTTTGCTGTCAGATTCACCTAAAGAGTATTACAAATGGACTACAAAGAAGCTGGTGTTGATATCGAAGCGGGACGCTCTTTTGTCGAAAGAATTCGTCAGGACGTGCAAAGTACCTACCGCCCTGAAGTGCTAAGTCCATTGGGGGGTTTTGGAGGCTATTTTCAGTTACCCTCTGGATATCGCCAACCCGTTTTAGTTTCTGGTACAGACGGCGTAGGAACAAAACTCAAAATTGCCCAGGAACTAAATCGTCACGATATGGTAGGTATCGATCTAGTGGCTATGTGCGTTAACGATATTCTTACTTCTGGGGCAGAACCTTTATTTTTTCTTGACTATTTAGCTACGGGTAAACTAAATGAACAACAACTAGCCGAAGTAGTCAGAGGAATCGCCGAAGGGTGTCGTCAGAGTGGCTGCGCTCTTTTAGGAGGGGAAACTGCAGAGATGCCCGGTTTTTACCAGTTGGGTGAATATGACATTGCTGGCTTCTGCGTTGGCGTAGCGGAAAAAAGCCAACTCTTAGATGGTTCCCAAGTGCAAGTAGGGGATAGAGCAATTGGTTTAGCCAGTCGGGGAGTCCACAGTAATGGCTTTAGCTTGGTACGTAAAATTATTACCTCGAAGGGTTTAGCTTGGGACTATCGTCCCGAATTGCTAGCAGGTAAAAGTTTAGGAGAAGAATTACTCGCGCCTACACGAATTTATGTCAAACCCGTACTAGAAGCTTTACGCTCCCAAATAGCAATTCACGCTATGGCGCATATTACTGGAGGTGGCTTGCCAGAAAATTTACCCCGGTGTTTGAATAAAGGGCAGTCCGTATTAGTAAATCTTAGTAGTTGGGACGTTCCACCGATTTTTCGTTGGCTGGCTGAAGTTGGGGAGGTAAATAATGAGGCGATGCTGGAGACTTTTAATATGGGTATTGGCTTTGTCTTAATCGTGCCACCAGAACAAGCAGAATCAACTATAAGCTGGTTTGAATCTACAGGAATAAAAGCTTATGCGATCGGTGAGGTAATTGAAGGTACGGGCAACCTTGCAATTGATAAGTAATCCAGTAATCCTAAGAGCAAAATTATTTATGTTAGGGAATAGGCGCAAATTAGACTTTTGGACTACTTCAAAGGCAAAATCCCAGTTCTAAAATGGTAGTAGGAATAGTCCTGTCCCGTCCGTACTAAACATTGGGAACAAAATATAGCAATGAATCCCATAGATAAAATTCTTACTCTTTTAAGTCTCGCGTGTGCTCTAGGACAAGCTGGTATTGCTTCTCCTGCCATGTCTGCGGTGTACTCGAAGGTACAGGGATCGCCACCATCAACTCAATCAGTGGAGGCTCAACATCATTATTACAAAGGCGTAAACGGAATTGAACGAGGGGATTATCGTAGAGCAATTGAAGAGTTCGATCGCGCTATAAAACTCAATCCTAATTTAGTTGAAGCTTATTGTAACCGAGGGCTTGCCCGTATCGGTCAGGGAGACTATCAAAAAGCGATCGCCGATTTTGACCGAGCGTTGCAACTAGATCCTTCCCATGTAGATGCTTATAACCGAAGAGGAAATGCTCGTGCGGAACTGGGTAATCTTCCACAAGCGATCGCCGATTTTACTCGGGCAATTAAAGTCGATCCCCAGTTCACTGATGCCTACTACAACCGAGGATTAGCTTATACCGAGGCTGGCAATCTGCAAGGTGCGATCGCCGACTACGACTACGCAATTAAACTCGCTCCTACTCTAGCTGAAGCTTACGGTAACCGAGGATTTGTCCGCTATCGTCTGGGAGATAAGCCAGGGGGCATCTCCGATCTCAAGCAAGCAGCTGAACTATTTCTTAATCAAGGAAATATGACTGGTTATCAGCAAACCCTTACTTACATTGAACTGATCGAACATACACCCCAAACAAGATAATACCGTTTTGATTTAAGTTGACTACAGATGATTGACACTCCCGACACGGGGACACGGAGATTAATGTGTAGCAATCATTTTTTAAATTGGTATAACGATTGGGACAAATGATTGGTTCATCAGTTAAAAGGGATGGGTAGAGCGACCCGATCGCTTGTGTACTTTACAACTGATAACTGATGACTGATAACTGTCTTTTCAAACCACAGTAGCAATTTCTTTCAAATAAACTTGCTCTAGAGATTCATTATCCTCAAGCTGATATTGCTCGATTAACCCTTTGCGTTTGATGGTTACTTGATTTTGTTCTCTAATGACGATCGTAGAATCATCAAACACGTCTCGCGCCAGCATCATTTCTATTTCGCTGGGATTGTCTAACACTACTAAATCGCTACCGTAATAAAACATTCCTTCTTCTTCTAATACCTCTTCATCGTACTCGGCAATTAGTAAATCTAATTTAGGATTGCGCAGCAGATTGAGGATATTAGTGTTGTAATAACGATTGAGAATCTTTTCCGAGCGATTTACCATGATGCCATTTCGACAGACTGCACCAACCGTCCAATCTGGATGTTCCATCAAAATGCGATCGGTTAATTTTTGCAGTTCTCTTATCGAAACTTGATTGAAGGTAATGATCGGAATTCTGGCATTCTTTGCCGTTTCAAAGAAGGTTTCTAAAATGCGAGAAGGAACATCAACAGGTTCTCCTATAGTTGGTTTGAGGTGCATGTAAATACCTGGGGCGGCGTTGATTTCAATAATGCCAAAGCTACTGTGTTTCCAAGATTGGGAAATATCGCTGGCAACCACATCGATACCCAAACAGGTCAGGTGAAAATGTTGAGCTATATCTTGTGCCAAAATGATGTTGTCAGTGTGAACTTGACGGGTTGCATCGATACTCAGACCTCCCGATGATAAATTAGCAACTTTGCGTAAATAGACTGTGCGATCGCTTTCGACAACGTTATCCAAGGATAATCCTTGTTCGTGTAGATACCGCATCATCGCTTCATCAGTTTTAATTTTGCCCAGAGGCGAAGTTGGCGTATCTCTACGATCTGGCGAGCGATTCTCTCTTTCGATCAGTTCCTCTATAGTCGAGTATCCGTCGCCGACTATATAAGCTGGTTTACGCTCTGTAGCCGCAACAAATCTACCATTAACGCAGAGCAAGCGATAATCTTTACCAGCAATACTATTTTCAACGATAATCCGAATGCGTTCTTCTGCAGGAATCGCTTCTACTGCTCGCTCGTAAGCTTCTTCTAATTCTGCTTCATCTTGCACGTCAGCCGTTACGCCAATACCTTTGTGGCCGGAGACGGGTTTTACGGCAACCGGATAACCAATTTCACTAGCTATTTCTTTGGCTTCTTCTAAATAAATGGCTACATCCCCTTTAGGTACGGGAAAGCCTAATTCGCCAAGAAAACTTTTACAGTCATCTTTAAGAGTAGTGAAATCTGAGTCTATATGACTATCAGTGTCAAAAGTAGTAGCAACTCCTCGTATTTGTTTTTTACCGTAGCCATATTGCATTAATTTTTCTTCCCACAAATAAAAAGTAGGAATTCCTTTGTCGCGAGCCGTTCGCAGCAAGGCATAAACCGTAGGACCGCCGTATACAGATTGACGAAATAGATCTTGTAGGGATTCAATCTGCTCTTGGAGATCGAAATCGCGGTCTTGAGTAATAGCTTCCAACCAGTCCCAAACGCAATAAACTACTTCTTTAGTGGTACGAGCATGTAAAGATTCTATAGCGACTCGGATGTATTCTGCTTGAGGTTTAATGCTCCATCGATCGAGATGTAAATCCAGATCTAATTTGCCCACTTCTGAGATAGTGGAGCCAAATAACTCGGCATACGACGCACAACTTTCCTCTTGTAGACGCGGATAGTGATCGCTAATTGCTGCTACATAATTTTCGATAGGTAAGGGTTCGTCGTATCCAGTTAGCGCAAAATCAAAAACTAGAGCTGCTCTATCCAGATAAGGATTTGGTCCCAGATAATATCTAAGATTAAAAATATCAAAAACATCAGTTTTTCTAGCATTAACTCGGATCGGCTCGTCTATTTTATTAATCAGCATTTTAGTCTAGACTTTATTTACTTTTCTTTACAGAAACTAACTAAAAATAATTCTGATTTCGTCTGTCAAAAGTTATTATTTTAATTGGCAACTGGAGGGAATTGATGATTCTTGCCCTGGATAGATGATTTTTGTTCTGCTATTTAGTTATTTTAGTTATTTACAAAATATGATTTAAGGATAAGATCCATGTTAAAAGAAACTAAAACAATAGCTGTTTTTAGAGAAGAAATACGTCAACTAGCTGAAGAAGCATTTCACAAACATCTTATCTCTGGTTATGGGGATGGCGAAGATGTTAATAAGTACCAAATTGTGATTGAGGGTAAACCCAGACACTATTCTTTAGAACATACCTACTCTTTGTTGTGCGATCTTCTCGGAAAATCTGATGAGCGATCGTAAGTTTTCTACTCAAGCAGAACTTTAATTCAAGGGCAAAAATTAGAAATGTAAACATCGTTGCTTTTTAAATGTGAGAAGTAGCCAAGAAGGTTTATTTATTTTTTCTATAAATAAATTTTTCTGGCTACTTTATTGTTTTATAACAATCCTATTTAAGCTAGTGAGAGTTAGGTATTAGATATTAAGTATTTTATTGAAATTAAATACTGAACCCTGAAAGGGAATAAAACTATGACAATAGTTAAAACCAAAAAACAATCCTCTGAAGAATCCGAACGAAAATTGTCTTCCTCACAAGTACAAGGACAATTGGTAATCATTGGCGGTGCAGAGGACAAAGAAGAAGAATGCAAAATTCTACGAGAGTTTGTCCGTTTTCGACACTTCGCCCAACGGGGACGAATAGGAAGATTAATCTCCGCTCTACTTCAACAGTCAGCAGCGTTAGGATTTGGTATAGATGAAAATACGGCGATCGCCGTAAAAGATAATAAGATAGAAATTATTGGCGAGGGTGCTGTCACAATTATTGACATAACCAATATTGCTCATAGTAACGAAGGCAAATCTTCCGATAATAAGCTTTTGGCAATTTATGGAGTCAAATTACATATTCTTCCTCATGGCTATCGCTTCGATCTTGTCAAGCGGAAACCAATCTTCTAGAAACTGAAGCTCGTTATTACTGTTCTATATTTTGGAGAATGGTAATAATTTGGGTGTTTGCTTCAGGAAAAGTATAATTAGAAATTTCTGCAAGGGTTACCCAGCGAATTTCGTCGCATTCTATCGCTTGTGGTTCTCCGCTAAGATATTGACAATGATGAACGAATAGAGTTACTTCAAAAGTAGAATAAGTATGATTAATCGTAATTAGGCGATCGCCTACTTCCACTTCAATCGCTAATTCTTCGCTAATTTCTCGCTTAATACATTCTTCCACTGTTTCGTTGGGTTCTATTTTGCCACCTGGAAATTCCCATAACCCTGCTATTTCTCCCTTTGCCAACCGGCGATCGATCAAAATTTCTCCTTGCTTATTGCGAATAACAGCCACCCCGATTCTTTTATGGGGTAGTAAAGATAATCTTTCTTGCATGAGTGATATTGAACTAATGACCCGAGACTTTGGCTCTTGTCCAGTTAAGCTATTGTTGACTTCAGCATAACTCCAAAAGACTCAGTCTGAGACAAGTAAATTTCAGCCAGATTTTGGCAAATTTTCTCGCAGCAAACATTCAACTCTAATAATTTTACTGGTGAGAAGGAGACTATTTTAGTCTTTACCCACAAGACAAGAAAGATTGAGAACTTTTTCAGAACCGTATTTGGGTAACTCCAAAAGTGCCGCACAACCACGATTGACAAGTAAACTTTTGACGGTACTAAGCTTGCCCGACTTACATTAATATTGAAAGTGTAATAAAAAATCTCAACCGATAATTTGGCAAGAACTTATAGGTTTTTGCTAAGTTTTGGCGATTACCCTTCTTCAGAAAGATAATGTTCTGTTCCTTGTAGGGATTTCTCGAAGGTCATTCGCTGTTCTGCATTGCGTAAAAAATACCCACTCATCATGGCTGATGCTAACAGCCTACCTAAATGTTCGCGGCTAGTGTTGATAGATACGTCAAATTGTTCTGAGGGAAGATTGCCAAGTAAACCTATAATATTGCGTTCCATGACTTGGAACACTTCATGGGAATCCGGCTTAGAAAGTTGTGCAATAGTTTCCGGACTGAGAGATTGGACATAATGCCAGAGTCCATTGCCTTCACTGTCGTTGCTAAAGATGTTTTGAGAGCGATTTTCTTGATTCACTTTTTATCTCCTTGATTGTTTTGACGGAGTAAATAGGTATATTGCTTAATTAATTTCCACTAACTAATGTAACAATTGTAAAACTTGCTAGTGGTCGGTAGAACCGAACCTTAACAATCGCATTCTCCGACCTACAACCTCCAATCTTTAACTAGCAAGATATTCGCGAATGGCAGTTTTGCGCTTACGAAGTTTTGAGAGGGCTTCCCGTTCAATTTGCCGTACTCGTTCGCGGCTAATATTGAGACAATCACCAATTTTAGCTAGTGTTAAAGGTTTGCCATCAGTCAGTCCAAACCTCAAAGCGATTACTTCTCTTTGCTGCGGAGTAAGATCTGCCATTAGTTTTTCTAAATCTCCCCTCAACGAAGAATAGGTGGTGTAATCTTCAGGAGATTGACCCGTATCTTCGAGCATATCTCCAAGTTCCGTATCGTTGTTATCACCAACACGGACATCAAGAGAAATTGGTTGGCGCGATCGCTCTAAATATTCTCTTACCTGTTTGGGAGTCAACTCCAATTCTTCAGCTAATTCGGCAATTGTTGCCGTTCTGCCCTTAGTTTGGGCTAGTTTTCGCTGAGCTTTTTTAATTTTATTTAGCTTTTCTGTAATGTGAATGGGAAGACGTACGGTGCGACCTTTTTCAGCGATCGCCCGGGTGATAGCTTGACGAATCCACCAGTAAGCGTAGGTAGAAAAACGATAACCTTTGGTAGGGTCGAATTTTTCTACTCCTCTTTGCATCCCGATCGTTCCTTCCTGAATCAAGTCAAGTAAATCGAGATTGCGTTTGAGATACTTTTTGGCAACGGATACGACTAAACGTAAATTCGCTTCTACCATTTTGCGTTTAGCCGCGTCTCCTGCTTTTATTGCAGCCCTTAATGCTTCTACGCTTAGCTTGGCTGCTTCAGCCCACTGTTCTTCTGTAGGTGTTTCTCCCTGTTTTTCTGTCAAAAAATCTCTCATTCTTTCTAAAGCGAGCGATCGCTGTACTCGCTTAGCATAAAAAATTTCCTCTTCGTGGGTTAGGAGAGGAACGCGACCTATCTCTTTAAGGTAGCTTCTGACTAAGTCATTAGATTTGCTGGCTGTTTTCATCGCTTGCTTTGGTTAGTGGTTGGCTATTTTTAACGACAACTAATTGACAAAATGTGTGCTGTTAGCCTTATCAAAAAAGAAAGGAAAGATTCTGAAAATCTGCTTTGAGCTGCGTTAAATGCTTCTACTGTTGAGTTTTTCCCTACTATATGTAGTCACTTTGTCTGTCTGTCTATTTACCTTGACTGACTGCCTAAAGAACAACCTGTTAACGCTTGGTTATTGCGTTTCTACTCTTTCTTATATTACAAGAATACACTATTTTGTTAAATATTGTAAATTTAATTAGAAGATTACACCGATGAATTTTATTTATTAATCAGCTTACCGAGAGCAAGAAGCAGGAAATGCATCTTAGACAACAAAATGAACCTGTATAGTTTAGTACTTTCCTGCAAAAACTAAGGCAATATTCTTCTTTGACTGAATGAGCGGTCGGGGAAGTTAACCAAGTTCAGCGGTTATGAAATTAACTTTGTCTAAAGCTTGCAAGTGTTGTCCAATTTTGTTAAATTAGTTAGGCGCAATAGATAGAAAGCCGGGATAGCTCAGTCGGTAGAGCAGAGGACTGAAAATCCTCGTGTCGGCGGTTCAAATCCGCCTCCTGGCATTTTTTACTGTAAATTCAAGAATTTAGCTGGCATTACTTTATTATATTGTCAGGGTGCAATTAGGAAACTGTTTTGCTATATTAGTGCGAGATTTATAGCCAGCGATCGCTGGTACTGAATCTTTAATTCAAATCTAAGCTTATCTCTCCATGAGTATTAGACAGATTAGGATCTGGCACCAAAAATAATTGTTCCCAAACGAATCATGGTGGCTCCTGCTTTGACAGCTAATAAGTAATCGGCAGACATTCCCATCGATAGCTGGTCCATTTGTAAGTTAGACCAGTTTTGCTGTCCGATCTTGTCCGCTAGCTCTCTAGTAGCATTAAAAGCATCCAGAGCTTGTGAAGCAGATAATCCTAACGGCAGAATAGTCATTAAACCCCGAATGCCTAAATTGTGACATTTATCTAGCTCGGGTAAATCGGCCAATAACGCCGGTATGCGCCAGCCATATTTGTTGGGATCGGGTACTACTTTAACTTGAAGACAAACTTGGGGTCGGCAAGATAGTTCTTCTGCCAATCGATCTAAACGTCGGGCAAGTTTGAGACTATCAACGGAATGAATCCACTGAAAACTTTCCAGGACTTTTTTAGCTTTATTGGCTTGTAGATGACCGATAAAATGCCAACAGATATCTGGTAAATCTTGAAGTTGCTGTTGCTTAAATAAAGCTTCTTGCAATCGATTTTCAGCAAAATCTCGCACTCCAGCTTCATAAGCCTCACGGATAGCTTCTGGCGATACCTGTTTGGTAACGGCAATCAAGCGGACGTGTTCCGGAATTTGCTCTCTAATTCGATCTATTCGTTGAGCTATTAAGCCTGTCATTAACTCTCAGATATTGGATTGCTAACGGGCAGCCGATATTATTAAAAGTTAAAAGTCAAAAGTCAAAAGTTAAAACTTTTTCTGTTGACTGGTGACTGTTCCCTATTCCCGACTAAAGTCTATTGAAAAATACGTTGATAGACAGTTTGAAGTTGTTGATGTTTAGTCAATGATTCACTAAAACGCAACTGACGTAAACGACTCTCTACTAGTAAACGAGCATCAGAACGGCTAATTGGCTCAAAAACTAGTTTTTCTGATTGGATGGTCACCAAAAAAAAGAGACGTTGGGCGTAAAGAGTGGTGAATAGTTCCTGATTATCTTTAACCAGGCAAACTCTGTACAACAGACCAAAAGTTGGATGATTTAAATAGGTTTCGTTACTATAGCTATTCACTGAAAATTTTCTTTTCTCTTTGCCGTCACCATAGAATATCCCAAATTATAGCCATCATCTAAGTAAAGTAAATGAGAGATTGAAAATAAATGATTAAGTATAAATTACCGATCGCTTTTTCATAATTACTTTTTTCTAATTTACCTTACTTGGGGACACAAACTACATGTAGAGTAAAAAAAGCTTAATTTTAGAGTCATAACACTATATGTACAGAAAAGTTGAGTTATAGTATAAATCCAGTTATCTTGTAAGTCCTAAAGTATGCAGCCAACCTTATCGCTAAAAGCAACTCCTTTATCGAAGACAAATAGTGATATTCAGGTGATTAGGCGCGATGGTTCGCCAACTTCCCTCAATGTTGCGAAAATTCGTACTGTTGTCGATTGGGCTTGTTCGGGTAAGGATGTTAATCCAATTACTCTCGAAGCGGGACTGACCACGAGGTTGCGCCATGGGGTTACCACTAGAGAAATTCAGGATAATCTCATCAACTGCGCCTTGGAATTGTGTAGTCCTACAGAACCAGAGTGGTGTTATGTCGCAGGGCGACTGCATATCTGGAGTCTGTGGAAAGATACGATCGTCAGCCGTGGATATGGCTATGGTAATTATCCTGCCACGGTGAAGCTTCAAGTTGAAGCCAATCGATACGACCCTACTATTTTGCTATATTCTGACGAAGAACTAGCAACAGCAGGTTCTTGGCTCAATCCAGAATGGGATAAGGATTATGATTATGCGGGAGCTGTTTTGTTAACTAGGCGATATCTTCTCGCCGATGAGCTACCCCAAGAAGCATTTTTAACTTGTGCTTTGTTGTTAGCTTCTCCCGAAGGCCCCCAAAATAGGTTAGCGATCGCCAAAAAATTCTATGAAGCGATCGCGCAACGCAAAATTTCTTTAGCAACTCCTATCTTAGCTAATTTGAGAGTACCTCATGGCTCTCTATCTTCCTGCTTTATCATTGCCATTGATGATAATCTAGAAAGCATTTTTGGCGAAATTACCAATACTGCCAGAATTTCTAAAAATGGTGGTGGGGTTGGTGTAAATGTCAGCCGCATTCGGGCGACGGGCAGTTGGGTAATGGGCAAAGCCAAAGCCTCTGGCGGAATTATTCCTTGGATTAAGCTACTCAACGATACGGCGATCGCTGTCAATCAGGGAGGGCGTAGGGCTGGTGCCGTTACCGTAGGCGTAGATATCTGGCATTTGGACGTACCGGAATTTCTAGAGATCCAAACGGAAAATGGGGATCGACGGCGCAAAGCTTATGATATTTTTCCCCAGCTAATTATTCCTGACGAGTTTATGCGGCGAGTGTTAGCCAAGGAACAATGGACTTTGGTCGATCCCTATGAAGTAAAAACTAAGTTGGGTATTGAACTCGCCGAACTGTGGGGAGAAAAGTTTGAAGCGGCTTACCGCCAGATTGAAGCAGAATTGGACAACAAAATTACTCTCTACAAAAAGGTTAATGCCCGAGAATTGTTTAAAGAGATTATGCGATCGCAAGTAGAGACGGGGATGCCCTATCTCGCCTTTAAAGATACCATCAATCGGGCTAATCCCAATAAGCATGAAGGTTATATTCCTGGAGTGAATTTGTGTGTTGCCCCCGAAACTCTCGTCTTGACAAGTCGCGGATACTTTCCCATCGTGGATTTAGCTTCTCAAAAAGTTAGTGTTTGGAATGGTAGTGAATGGTCAGAAGTTCTAATACGTCAGACTGGAACAAATCAAAAACTACTTAAGGTTAATTTTTCTAATGGTGAAAGTCTAGAATGCACTTACTATCATCACTTTTGGATTCAAAACAGCTATCGCAGCAATCCTAAAAAAGTAGAAGCCAAAGCTTTAAAACCTGGAGATAAGCTGATTAAATACCAACTGCCAATCATTACTTCAGAAGATGACGTTGAATTTCCTTATGCTTATACTTCTGGCTTTTTTAGTGGAGATGGTAGCTATAGTTCAAATAACTATCCTGAACTTCATTTATACGGAGAGAAGCAAAAGTTACTTCAACATTTGGAAATCAGAAATAAAATATGGAGTAATGGTTCTGCAACCCACGAGCAAGAGGTAGCAGCAGTATATCAAGACCTAAACCAGAAGCGCATTGTTTGCAAGTTACCTCTAGATATTAAACCTAAATTTACTGTCCCTTTAAATGGTTATACAGTAAATTCTCGTCTCGAATGGTTAGCAGGATTATTAGATGCTGATGGTTCAGTTTATCGTAACGAAGACAATGAATCTTTAAGTATCGCTTCAACTAATAAAAATTTTCTGCTGAAAACACGGTTGATGTTGCAAACCTTGGGAGTCGATTCAAAAGTTACCATAATGTCTACTCAAGGCTATCGGCAACTTCCTGATGGTAAAGGTAGTTTAGGAGATTACTATTGTCAGGATACTTATAGATTAATGATTAACTCTAACGGTCTATATCAACTGTCAAAGTTAGGGTTAAAAACCAATCGGTTGAAGTGGAAGAGTCGTCTGCCACAAAGAGAAGCAAGTCAATTTATTCGAGTTGAAAGTATTGAAATTACTTCAAGAATAGATAATACCTATTGTTTTACTGAACCTAAAAAACATTTAGGTATGTTTAATGGTATTTTGACTGGACAATGCTGCGAGTCTTTTAGTAATGTTAAGCCAGGACAAGAAGCTCATTGTTGTAATCTAGTTTCGCTCAACCTAGCTAATGTCGAAGAAACGGAATTACCCAATATCTCGCAGTTAGCAGTACGGATTCTGGATAATACCATCGAAATTACTACTCCACCCTTTTCGGACAGCAAAACCCACAATGACAAATACCGCACTATCGGCGTTGGTTGTATGGGTTTAGCCGACTGGCTGGCAAAAAGACATTTAACCTACGAGAACTTAGCAGAAATTAGCTATTTATTTGAAGAAATTGGCTATTGGTGTACCCATGCTTCGATGCAATTAGCTCAACAACGGGGTGCCTATCCTGCTTTTGCGGGCAGTGAATGGAGTAAAGGCAAGCTGATCGGGGCAAAACCCCTAGAATGGTTCTTAGCTAATGCTAGAGATAAAGAACGTTGGCTAACCTTAGCCGCAAATATTCAAACCTACGGCATTCGCAATTCTCATATTACTGCGATCGCTCCCAATACTTCTTCTTCTCTCGTACAAGGCTGCACTGCTAGTATCTTGCCCGTCTACAGTAAATTCTTCTATGATAAATGGGCTAAGGGAACCGTACCGATTGCTCCTCCCTTCCTTAAAGACTGTTTCTGGTACTACCACGAAAATAAAACCTTAGACCAGAAAAAAGTAGTTAAAGCAGTGGCTACCATGCAACAGTGGATCGATACGGGAATTTCGATGGAATTACTCTTTAATCTCAATCAAGGAGTTTATTTTCCCGAAGAACCAGAACGTTGTCTTAAAGCAAAAGATATTTTTGAGACGCTAGTAATGGCATGGCAAGAAGGATGTAAAGCTATTTACTACATCCGTACCGTACAGAAAGACGATTTTCAAGAATCTCAAGATGCTTGTAGTGCTTGTGCGAACTAACCTTGAGATAAGAACATGGGGTGCGAAGTAAATTCGCGTCCTTAAGATTTTTGTTGGTATACGAGCAACAACACAATCAAAGCGGAAAGCTCACATTAATAATGACGACAATTAAAGATCTAAAATCGATGTATATAAATCCAATCTTTAATCCAGATGGAGACGACATTATTGAAAATCGTTCCATTTGGTTTGGGAATACTACTAACCTGATGCAACTCAATGACGTGCGCTACACCTGGGCAATTGGATTGTATCAACAAATGCGAGAAAACTTTTGGATTCCTCAGAAGCTAGATCTGACTCAAGATATCACTGATTACTGGAATTTAACTGAAGAAGAACGTTATGCCTACGATGGTATTTTGAGTTATCTAACTTTTTTAGATTCAATACAGACATGCAATGTACCTCACATTAAAAGCTGCATTACTGCACCAGAAGTGAGTCTGTGTATGGCAGAACAAATTTCTCAAGAAGCCATGCACAATCAAAGTTATCAGTATATTATCGAAACAGTTATTCCTGGCGATCGCCGCAGTGCCGTTTATGATTTTTGGCGTACGGATAGAGTACTGGCAGATCGCTGTGAATTTATTGCCAAACTGTACCAAAATTACGTCGATAATCCTACTCCAGAAAATTATTTTGTTTCTCTACTAGCTGATTATTTACTAGAAGGATTATATTTTTACAACGGCTTTATTTACTTTTATAATCTAGCTTCGCGGATGTTGATGCCAGGTAGTGCCGATATTTTTAAAATGATCAACCGCGATGAGTTGAGTCACGTCAGGCTCTATCAAAAACTCATCCCCGAAGCAATGAAAATGTTTCCTCACAGTAGCGAACAAATTTATGAAATGTACGCTACTGCAGTAGAACACGAATGTCGCTGGACTAATCATATTATCGGAGATAGCATCTTAGGTATTACCCAAACCAGTACCGAGCAGTATACTAAGTATCTGGCTAATATCCGATTACGGGCTATAGGGTTGGAATCTTTGTATCCAGAGGAAAAATATCAAACTAGTCCTTATAAACACTTAGAACGTTTCTCCGATACCAAAAAAGAAGGTCATACCAAGGCGAATTTCTTTGAAGCAGGAGTTACCAGTTATGTCATGTCTTCTGGTGTCACTGGCTGGGACGAGATTTAATAGCAGGAGTCACCGAGCTGACTGCCTGACAGAAGTAGTCGAAAGCCAACAAAGTCAAGGAATTCTCGAAAAAGGGTAGAGACCGTGATTTGTCAAAAAAACGAGCCTATAACTCATGCCGAACTCTACCGAGAAAAACGCGCAGTGCTCCAACTATAGCAAAGCTTAGTTGGTGGTGAAGCGCGTTAACTGGGTCTTTCTTGTTGTTCGATATTTGGAGATACTTATTCGATTAGCTTCAACCTACACCGTGGTCGAGGTAAGCGCATACCTTTAGAAATTCATCAAGCAAAATATCAATTGTTACTCGATGATTTATTGGAAGGTAAAGCGACTAAAGGCACTCTAAAACTATGGTGTTCCCAGAAAGGTATTTGGTATGCCCTGATTTCGCTATCAAAGGAAGTTCCTGATAGTGACGAACCGCAGGGCTGGATAGGTGTGGATAGAGGACAAAATAATATTGCCGTAGCCTCTTTGCCTTCTGGCATGGCTAAATTCTGGAATGGTAGACAGATAAAGCACTTACGCCGTCGTGCCGCGAAATTACGAAAATCTTTGCAGAAAGCCAAGAAACTCAAAACTGTTAAGCGACTAGAATCAAAAGAACGTCGACTAATAAGCTATATAAATCACTGTATCAGCAAACAGTTGGTTGCTTTCGCGAAAGATTTTGACTGCGGATTAGTATTTGAAGACTTGTCAGGTATCAGGCAGACTTCCAAACAACGGAAGAAGAATAAGTCTGATGCTGGTGAAAACCGAGACTTTTGGAGCTTCTATCAACTCGAAAATTCTTGTCGGTATAAAAGTATATTAGCTAGTGTACCTATGAAGAAGCGTCCCGCAGCTTATACAAGCAAGTCTTGCTGTAAGTGTGGTGTTATAGGCAAGCGAAATAAGCATAGCTTTGTTTGCGTCAACCCTAGCTGCAATAGTTGTCATAACGCAGATTGGGGAGGTTCTCAGAATATTGGTCAATGGGACGGCTTTTCATGTGCGGTTGATTTTCAGAAACCTTTAGCTGTAATGGTTAAAGGCAATCAGCCGAACGGGGTGTATGACTCTCCCCTGAACCAAGTAAGTCTTTCGGGACAAGAATTGGAATCTCCGACTATGGCGTCAGCTTAGTTGGAGAGAGTCAACCACTTCCATAGTCAAGTATTAAAATAGTAGTCGCGATCGGGATAAACTAAAGTTTCATCTGGCAGAGTAAATAGTCGCTGGGTTACGAGATCGTACAACGTTCCGGCATCTCCACTTTGGAAGTCCGTGCGTCCGCAGCCTCGGATAAACAAGGAAACTCCTGTTAGGACACTACTGCCGTTGACTAAATAAGACATGTGGCTGTCAATATGACCGGGGGTAGCGATCGCTTTTATTTCAATCAAGAGAATTGGTATAAGTTAAACAGGATAAAAATTTTAGGCACAATTATTGCAAAACGGCGATGTAGTTGGTTACTCCTCGGAAATATTCACAATCTTCGTAATACTCTTTTATATGCATTAATTGTGATGAAGGTAAAATACGATATATTTGGTAGCCCAAAGGGTGCAGTAAATCCCAGAAATCATGGAAAAAAGTTCGAGAGTTTACGTTGCCAGAACCAAACTCAAACGATAGTGCTCGAATTACTCGATTGGCTAGGCTTGTTGCTGCTCCTTTGAGTGCCTCAAGCTCATGCCCTTCGATATCCATTTTCATAAAATCAACCCGTGTTAAATTATAACTGGAGACAACATCATCAATAGTGACGGTTTCCACATCTATCCAAGTAAAATCTCGGTCTTGAAAATAGCTATCTCGTCTTTGATGGAGTGAAGCTATTCCTGCAGTAGGTTTTGGGGTGCACAGTTTAACCGAACGTTTCGCAGAACTAACTGCTTTTGGAATAAGTGTAGAATTTGGTATTTTTTTGTCACTAATGATCTGCTGACAAACGGGCTGAGGTTCAAATAAAAAGATACGTGACTGCGGAAAAACCTGATTGAGAAGAAGTGCCCATTTACCTTTGTTAGCACCTACATCGAATATGACAGGCGAGGAGGTACTAATTACAGATTGAGTTGCTTTGATTTCAGCATCGAATGCCCAACCCGTTCCCGCTCCTTTACCTAAAAGAATACACCAATAAGCCTCTAGCAGTCTTGCTAACTCTTGAGTCATTGAATTTGCCACTAATAGACTTAACGGTTTGGCTACGGTTTTTCCTACTTGATTGAAAGTGCCTTGTTCATGCGGTTTCATATGCAAGAGTTTTTATGCTCGATAGAATACGCTTGATGGCACTTAATATTCTATATGCGATCGCTTAAATCTAAAGTCTTCGTAGATACTTTATTCAAAATAATCTAACTCTATAAAATTATGTGCTGAAGATCTCTTGTGTTTGTTCTTCAAGAAGTGAACCGGAATCGAGGGGATTGGTATTGTAGAGTATCATTGTTGTTGTATCGTTGCGCTTAAAACCGATGCGTTCGTAAAAACTTTGTTGATGAGTTGTGGTTAAATAGACTCTCTCGACTTGATTGACTCGTGGATGAGATACAACCGTCTCGACTAACTTGCGTCCTAAACCTACTCCGCGATATTCTGGATCGATAACTACATCCCAAATAGCAGCGCGATAAACACAGTCAGAAGTGGCTCTAGCGAAACCGATCAAGCGTTGTTTATCCCAAACACTAACTACGGGATCGCTGTTGGCGATCGCTATTGCTAAGTCTTCTATCTTTCGTTGCCTCGCCCAAAAAGCACCAATTATTAGTAAATTACGGAGTTGATGCAAGTCTATCTTTGCTTTGTCAAGACAAAATTGAATGTGACTGGAATCCATGTTTGTTAATCCTCTGCCTTAACTCGGACACGATACGATGGCGATCGCTTTTTCAGATATTGTTGGTTCCGTAGCTATTTTGGCAGAATTTCCTCTTATTTTTCTACCAAAAAGTCTACATTTCTTGACAATAATTTTTTTTGATTTAAAGGCGATCGCATCTTAGCTCTGTATTATTTCAAACTGACAGTAATTTTAATTTATTTTTCTATATTAAAATATAAAAAGCAAGTTATATTTTTAACTAATTCAGTTGTTTTTGAATGATTTCAAAAAAATTGATATGAGTAGATATTTCGAGTTGAACTAAACTAAAATACATAAAAGATATTAAACATTAATTTTATTTGTTTGTAAAGAAAATTTAGTTACTAAATAACAATGCAATATCGGAGATTTGGGCGCACAGAATTATCAATGCCTGTCTTTTCTTGCGGAGGAATGAGATATCAGTATCAATGGCAAGATGTGCCTCAATGGCGAATTCCCCAAGAAAATCAACGCAATCTAGAAGAAACTATTCTTCGTTCTTTAAGTGTAGGCATTAATCACATTGAAACAGCAAGGGGTTATGGCAGTTCCGAGATGCAATTAGGCAGGATTTTGCCCAAAGTACCAAGAGAAAAGTTGATTGTCCAAACCAAAGTAGCACCCCAACCAGACCCAAAAGAATTTCGTCGTCAGGTGCATCAATCTCTCAAATTTCTCAAACTAGATTATGTCGATTTATTAGGACTCCACGGAATTAATAACCAAGAAATACTCGATTACTGTATTCGACCAGGTGGCTGTTTAGATGAAGCCAAAAAGTTACAAGCAAAGGGAAAAATTAGGTTTATTGGCTTTTCTACTCATGGAGCGACGGAAATAATTACCAAGACTATCGAAACAGGCGAGTTTGACTATGTTAATCTTCACTGGTACTACATTAATCAACTCAACTGGTCGGCGATTGAAGCTGCTCGACGGCAAGATATGGGAGTATTTATTATCAGTCCCTCCGATAAAGGAGGAAAACTCTACGAACCGCCACAAAAACTGGTAGAACTGTGTAACCCTCTCAGTCCAATGGTCTTTAACGATCTATTTTGCCTGTCTCATTCCCAAGTGCATACTCTTAGTTTGGGAGCAGCCAGACCCACAGATTTTGACGAACACCTGAAAGTATTACCTTTATTAGACAAAGCAGATGAAGTTTTACCCCCCATTTTAGAACGTTTGGAGCAAGCAGCGATCGCTGCCTTGGGAGAAGATTGGGTACGTACCTGGCATATAGGTTTACCTAAATATGACGAAACGCCAGGGAGGATAAATATTCCTGTAATTTTATGGCTCAGAAACTTAGCGATCGCCTATGACATGGTAGAGTATGCCAAAATGCGCTACAACTTGCTGGGTAATGGCAGTCACTGGTTTCCAGGGGAAAAAGCCAACCAAATCGAAAGATTCGACCTCAGACCCTATTTAGTCGATAGTCCCCACGCTGATAAGATACCCGAGCTTTTGGTACAAGCCGATAGCTTTCTCTGCGACACGCCACTTCAACGTCTTTCCCAAAGTTAGAAATTTACAATAGTAGCAGTTTGCCGCGAACTAAAGTTCCGGCTCAAAGCTCAAACCCATTGAAATGGGTTAGCTTAACTAATATTTCGAGTCCAAGGTACTCCGCCGTCTTACGGCGGAGTACCTTGGACCAATCTTTTGAGTTAGTTTTAACTGACCGCGCTCTGCGGTGGCGTGCCGTCTCGCGGTGAGGAATGCCCCTCCGCTTGCTGGGGCGGGCATACCTGCCACTTTTTCTTTGAGATGAGGAAATTGATTTCCTGGTTACTTTGCATAAGCTTATAGTAGGTGCAATCTGCAATCTATGTTTAAAGATTATGTAAAAACAATTAGAACAAGTGAACTTAATACAATACATAGTTTAAAAGTTTAAAACCCAAAAAGCTTTCAATGAATTGAATTAAAAAAAATATTCTTGAAAAAATTAAATATTTAGATTATGTAAAGTTACTTAGTAAAGTAACTTACAAAACAAAAACTATTTTTAAAGACATGGCTCAGTTAACTCTCAATTGTTTTAAGATGAGCGTAAAAGTACAGGACTTAACTTTTTGCCAAAGAAATTTTTTCTGAAGAATCAAGCTGCCATGATTTTTTCAGTAAATGTCTGCCGACTATCAATTTTTTACTCGGCAGGAGTTTGTCAATAAGACTTCTGTTTATTGAAATTGCGAGTCGAGCACCAAATATGCCAGAAGAGATAAAAGAGCAATTAGCTTCTCCCTTGCCCGATCGGGGAAACTTGATTTTCCGACTGCTAAAAAAGCAGTTAGAACAAGAGGGAATAAATAGTAAACTAATTGCCTCTTTAAGTAGTATTTTTGAAATTAAAGACTTTCAGCTTGGAGATTTGTTGTTAGATAGATCGCCAACTGAGTCTATTTCTAGAAAACAAAATACCCAGCATTTTTACATAATCTGTCAGGGACGAGTGCGATTATTAAGCTTCGATCCCGTCAAACGACGGCAAGTGCCCGCAGGATTGCTCTGTGAGGGAGATACTTTCGGAGATGATTCTCTGTTTTGTAGCGAATATTTGCCTTACCGAGCGATCGCTGCCAATGAAGTAAAAGTAGCGAGAATTTCTCTAGAACAATTACAACCTTGGCTAGAGCAGTTGCCAAAACTCAAAAATAAATGGGGTGCTGCTGCCCAACAGCGACAAGCATTAATTTTTTTCAAAACTCTGACGGTTTTGCGCGCTCTATCTAGCCATAAATTACAACAGCTTCTTCCTTACATTAAAAAGCGAAAAATTGAGGCAGGAGCGACTCTGGCTCGGGTTACTTCCTCAGAAGCCGGTCGCTTTTGGCTCCGTCGCGGTCAAATTCAAAATGAACTTTTAGATGTGGGTTCTTCTTGGGGATATCCAGAAGACATTCCTGCTGATTGGATCGCTCAAAGCAATCTACTGGTGTATGAGTTACCCAAACAATATTGGCAAGCGGCTTTAGCGATCGCTCCTAATCTAGCAGAAACCTTCGGGATCTCTTCTTCCTCAAGCTTGCAATCGAAGAACGGTTTTAAGCCTGTAATTGTCTCGCAAGGCAAGGGAGCAGTTGCGTTGCCAAGCGTCACAAATCCAGACCTAGGGAACGATTCCTCATCCATTTCTCCTACTAGTAACTCTGAGGCAATCTCTACCCAAACCCCCACTCCATCTCCGCCTAATTCTCCTAAAACCCAAACAGAAGTCAAGGTTGAGTTTCCCAAACCCAAAAAATATCGTCGCGGCTTGCTGAGTGGCTATCCCTTTATCGAACAACAAAGTGCTTCTGACTGTGGTGCTGCTTGTTTAGCAATGATCTCTCAATACTGGGGCAAACGCTTTGGCATCAATTGGCTGCGAGAACTAGCAGGAGTAGGACGGAGTGGTGCTTCCCTCAAAGGTTTGGCTAAAGCAGCGGAAAGTTTGGGTTTTAAAGCTAGACCGGTACGCGCTAGTCTCAGTAGTTTGGAAGGGCAAAAAAATCCTTGGATTGCTCACTGGAAGGGAGACCACTATGTCGTTGTCTATCAAATTAAAGGCGATCGCGTTTTAATAGCCGATCCCGCATTAGGAAAAAAATCCCTTACCCGTCAACAATTTCTGCTCGACGGTTGGACGGGATATGCTCTGTTACTGGAGCCAACAGAGTTATTAGCGGCTACTCCCAACCAAAAAAGGTCTTTAGGGAGATATTTCAAGTTACTATTGCCCTACCGTTCATTAGCGGTACAAATTATTTTGGCTTCCTTGCTGATCCAGGTTTTTGGATTAGTAACTCCTTTATTTACCCAAATTATCCTCGACCAAGTAGTAGTCAATAGAAGTCTTCCCACTCTCCATGTTTTTGCCTTCGGTGTTTTGTTGTTTGGAGTTTGGAATATTGGCTTAAGCGCGATTCGACAGTATCTACTCAGTTACTTGTCTAACCATCTCGATCTGACCATGATTGGGGGATTTATTCGGCATACTTTAATGCTGCCCCTCAAATTTTTTGAAATGCGTCATGTAGGAGACATTATTACCCGAGTCCAGGAAAATCAAAAGATTCAGCGTTTTTTGCTTGCTCAGGTAGTGTTGGCATGGTTGGATTTCCTGATGGGATTTGTCTATTTGGCTTTAATGTTTTATTACAATTGGCAACTCACTTTGCTAATTGTGGGACTGATCCCATTTATTATCATTGTGACTTTAGGAGCTACACCCCTATTACGTCAGGTTTCGCGGGATGTGTTTAACCGTTCTGCCGAGCAAAATTCTGCTTTAGTAGAGACCATAAGCGGGATCGATACAATCAAAGCTACAGCAGCAGAACGGGAGTTGCGCTGGCGTTGGGAAGAACGTCTAACCAGTTTTCTCAATGTTCGCTTCCGGGGTCAGAAACTGGGAATCGGTCTCCAAGCAGCAACTGGCTTAATTAATACTTTAGGTAGTACTGCTTTGCTCTGGTATGGGGCAACTCTGGTAATTCAAGACCAGTTGACTATCGGTCAGTTTGTTGCTTTTAATATGTTGATCGCTCGTGTACTCGAACCCGTTTTGTCTCTGTCTAATCTCTGGGATGAGCTACAAGAAGTTTTAGTCTCTGTTGAAAAACTAAACGACGTGTTTACCGAAGCACCAGAAGAAACTCCTGACAAATCGATGTTAGTTCTGCCCCGAGTACGAGGTGAAATAAAATTTGAAAACGTTACTTTTTGCTACGGCGAAGAAGACGATCGCGAACGCAATACGCTCCAGAATATTTCTTTTGAGGCAAAAGCCGGACAAACGATCGCTATTGTCGGTCGTAGTGGTTCGGGTAAAACAACTTTAATTAAATTGCTAGAAGGGTTGTATAAACCGAATAGAGGTCAGATCTGGATTGATGGACACGAGATCAGGCATATTTCGCCTCAATCATTGCGATCGCAAATTGGAGTCGTTCCTCAAGAGTGTTTTTTATTCTCTGGGACTATCCTGGAAAACATTACTTTATATCGACAGGAATATACCCTAGAACAAGCGATCGAAGCTGCCAAACTAGCAGAAGCCCATGCTTTTATTCAAGGGATGCCCTTGGGCTACAATACTAAAGTGGGAGAAAGGGGAGCCAATCTTTCTGGAGGACAACGACAAAGAATTGCGATCGCGCGCGCTCTATTGGGAAAGCCAAGAATTCTCATTCTCGATGAAGCAACTAGTTCTCTCGATACTGAATCAGAACAACGTTTTCAACAAAATCTCGCTCGTCTTGCCGGGGAAAGAACGACCTTTATTATTGCCCATCGCCTTTCTACAGTGCGCAGTGCCGATCTAATCTTAGTAATAGATCGCGGTGTTATTGTCGAACGAGGCACCCATAAAGAATTAATAGCCAATCGCCAAGGACTGTATTATTATCTGGCACAGCAACAACTAGCTCTTTAAATCCAAAATTTAGTTTGACTGAGGGAGCTATTCATATGCAAGCAATTTAGATAAAAAAATAAGAGGATAAAAAATAATGTGGTATTGACTTAATGCCATAAGTATTACAAATAAGTAATTTAGAGAACAAACAAAAAAATAAACAATAAATTGCGATTAATATGCTGATAGTAGCTCTATGTAGCTAAAAGCTGGGGTAAATATCAAAACGAAATAGTACAAATTAAACTTGTTTAATTAACTTAAGAGCGAAAAATCTGCCAATTTGGCATTGACAAAAAACATTTAATAAGAAACTTGCATTTCTTAAAGGATTACGATAAATTACATAAAGAAATTATCAATGTCAACTAAATGATAAGATTAAGATAATAACGAAGACAAAATAGCTTAATAAGCTTAATAAATTTACTCGATTGCCGTTAATTTGAGGATTTTATAGAATAACAATTTTGTATAAAGAAGAACAATAACTAGAGAATATTAGGCAGCATATAAATAGCAATAAAAATTTTTGGCAGACACGATCTTTCTTTGGCAAACTTAAAGTTTATATTTAATCTCATTTCTTGCTGTTTATTTTTTAATCAACCTCACCCAAGTGGAGAACTAAAGTTTTAAAGTTCTGTATTCGAGGTATGGGTAGATGTGGTTTAGCAAGAAAAAAGCGATAGCGATCTTGTTGAAATTTGCCAGCTTAAAATTATGAAATCGGATTCTCAACAGTCTCGATCTGATGTCACGAATCAGTTATCTACTAAAGGAGTAACCCCTCACTCCCCCAATAATCAAAATCGGGCTTTATCTTCTTCACAAGAACGAGGAAGCGATCCAGTTTCTGAAAATACTACAGCTAAAATCGTTCCCGTTAATAATTCTCTCGTTGCTACAAATACTTCAACTCTAGCACCATCAAAAACTGCAGAGCTTAAATCCAATGATTGGTCTTTAGCAGTAGACACTTTATTAGAGCAACCGCCAGCCACGCTGCCACTGCGCTTAATTATTGGAGGAATAGTTTTTAGTATTGCTTTTGCTGCTTGGGCTTGGTTCGGTCAAATCGAACAAGTCGGAAAAGCACGGGGCAAGTTAGTACCAGAAGGAGAAGCTTATAAAATCCAGCCCGTTGAGTTAGGCAAAGTAATCGGAGTTGCCGTCAAAGAAGGGCAGGAAGTCAAAGCAGGACAAGTGTTGGTGGAATTAGATACCGAACTTGCCAACAAAGAAGTCGAGCGACTCGCTCAAATGCTCAAAGCTTACCGAAAGGAATTGAGTCAAAAACAAGACTTACTGGAAAAAGTAAACTTAGAAACTAAAACCAATGCAGCTATTGCTACTGCTGCAACTTTAGCCCATCGCGAGGCGATCGCCCTAGAAGAGCAAAAAGCCCAAACTTTTCGTCGCTTACTCGCCCAGCAGAACATAGAAACGGAAGCTTATCGACAAAGACAAACTCAGTTAAACCCGATTTCCCAGATAGCCCAAGAACGACTTAACCAACTTCAAGCCCAAATAAGGTCGCATCAAGAGCGAATTAAACGAATCAAACCTTTAGTGGAACAGGGAGCAGTTTCCCAGGAATATCTTTTCCAAGCCGAACAAGAATTGCGTCAGGCACAACAGCAAATTACTCAAAGCCAGTTGCAGGACATTACTAATGCTAGCGAACAAATATTTCAAGCCGATCGGGCACTGGGAGATATAGAAGCGCGCACGACTCAACAGCAAGGGGAACTCGCCTCAGCTGTCCAAGAAATCGAGCGACTTCAAGTAGAGTTAGTCCAAAAACAAGCAGAAGAACAACGGATTCAACTAGAAGCTCAGCAAAAAATTAAGCAACTGGAACTTGAGATCGCCGAGGTAAAAGGAAAAATGGCAGAGACTAAAACTCTACTCGCTAGTGCCCAAACCAAAGTCAAACAAAACTATCTCAAAGCTCCAGTAAACGGTATTGTCTCATCCCTAGACATCAAACAACCGGGCAAAGTTGTTCAAGCTGGTGAAACTGTGGTCGAAATAGCTCCTCAAGGAGTTCCGCTGATTCTTTCGGCAGTATTACCTAACGAAGAAGCAGGGTTTGTGAAGGAGGGAATGCCCGTGCAAGTCAAATTAGATGCTTATCCCTATCAAGATTATGGCGTTATACCCGGTACGGTAACTTCGGTTTCTCCCGATGCCGAATCGAATGAACAGCTAGGAGAAGTCTATCGGGTGGAAATAATCCTCGCCCGCGACTATGTAACTGATGGTCAGCGATCGATTAATTTTAAAACTGGTCAAACAGCTACTGCTGATATTGTTATTCGTCGCCGTCGCATTGCCGAGGTTTTGCTAGATCCCATCCAAAAAATTCAAAAAGATGGCATCAAGCTGTAAAAATTTAGGTTTCGATTGTAGGAAATCTGCTTAATTAATTTGGTTCTTTAGTAACTAGTGTTCCAATCAATTCGATCGAGGAAAACCAATGATTACAAATCGACATATTTCTAGCTATCAAAGTAAACTCGACAAAACGATGACAAACGAACAATTCGAGCAAATTGTCGATGCAATTGTGACTGGTAAGTATTCGTGGGCTTGTGTATTAATTCTTCGTTTTGCTGGTTACAATCCGCTTCACTACATTCCCTACCGGACATATAATCGCTTGATTAAAGATAACTGTTGCTCTAAGAGATCTCAGTCCAAAAACTTGACTGAGAATGGCGAGCGAAATCAATCCAAAAAACTAACTACTAAAATTAAAGATCTTAGCTATGGGGAGTTACTAGACTTTCAAGAAAGAAACATTGTCAATGGCGGTATCAGAATTGAGTGGAATTGGCAACTGCCTTGGCAATAAAAGAAAAGAACTATGATTCTCCAGAAATATGAGATGTAATCTGAGATGTCTTTCAACTTTTCTACCTAACGAGGGATTTAGATTGCTCAATTGTTTTTTAGGGTGAGGTCAGAAGTTTTAAAGAGATTTTAAAAATAATGATTAGTCAACTACCCACCGCTAATGGCTAAGAGCAATTTAGCGGGGGCTTGCAAAGAACTAAATGCCAATTAGTTCCAGCAGGACAAAACAGTTGTCTAGCCTGTGCGGAAAACGTAACCTGAGCTAACT
>JADEWQ010000203.1 GCA_015207585.1 Pleurocapsales cyanobacterium LEGE 06147
AGTTGAAATTGGTTTTGGAGGTTGGTTTGGTCGATATTTTGATTGACAAAGTTATCAGTACCGATAGCAGCACCAGAGTTAGACGCACCTTGGATGTTGGTTTGTACTTCTTGAGCGAAAACAGCAATCGGAGAGAAAGCTAAAGCGACGGTAGCGAGAATCGAGAGTGATTTTTTCATTGTTCTAGACCTCTAAGTGAATTGAATCAGTGTTGTGTTGTTGTTACTAATCAATATGGGGAGGAGTTTAGTTTTATGCAGCTTGTCGCTCAAAAATCGGTGTTGCGTATTTGCGGGATGATTTTCTGATGTGAAGACAAAATATTCTCCGCGCCCTCATCAGAAGACGCGGAGACTCGCCGAAGGATTTATTCCCCGCATCGCCCGCCGTGTCCCCGCATCTCCCCGTCTCCCAGTCAGCCTTTGACATTCCATTATGATGCAACACCAAAAATCTTTTTCTGTGTTTCTCTACTTCTTCCCGATTGGTTTCTAAATTAATAAGCAAAGAAATGAAAATTGTACGCAATCCTAAGACTTAAATCTATAAAACCAGTGAAAAGTTGGAGAGATAAAAATATGAAACTTCGTTATCGCGGTATTTCTTATCAACCTCAAGAAGCACTAGTTGAAATCATTCCTTCAAACATTGCCGCTAGATTTCTAGGTAAAACTTACGTTGTTCGCCGTCCTGTTAACTCATTCTCGCCACGACTGGGGCTAAGACAGTATCGCGGTATCGCTTATGGTGATTAGCTTTTTTTGTAACTGCTCTTTCAGATAACTCTAGCCCCTCAATGGGGCTATTTTTTTTTGATTAACACTTAAGACTGAAGTTTTCTAAAAGGTTATTGATTAATTTCCACTGTTTGACTATAGGCTGTATCCTGGGCAGTTGACTTTGTGGTAGTAAGATGAGAATGAAAATGTGATTGAAGTAGACTAATATAGCAATATTATTAAAACTGATACTTAGAGCAATGTAACTAAATAAAGAGACTTTAGCAATGGAATGTGCAATTATCAGTCGTGCAGGACAAGTTTTAGCAAGAGGAAAACTCATTCTGCATAGAGAAGAAGATAATGGCAAGATGCGATTGAATCTAAAAACTTACGGTGGAAAATTAATCGAGGGTGGAATTGTTGATGATGATGGGGATTTAACTGCCGCTAGCGAAGTATTATTTAAACACTGCTACGAAACTTGGCGGATGACAGGTTTGACTTTGAAGGTAACTATTCGCTAGAACAACTATTCTAAAGTGGAGCTGTGCAAAGCGATCGCTCAAAGATCTATACCTTAATTTTACGGCATCAATTTCTAACTGATGGGCGATCGCATCTTTATTTTATTCTCAGCACCAGCGGCTTCGTTCAGTCTGCTGCAAAGGGTGTTGAGCTGTAGAGGGTGTATAACTACTAATATATAGCTGAACTAGCAAGTCACCGAGAGGGAAGAACTTAATTGAGACAACAATAACTGTTTTATCAGGCACTTGTAAGATTTTGCCAGTACTAAAAAATCAAAGAAATGTCTTTTTTGGGTTCAGTTTTACGAGAGGATTTTCGACCGAACAACAACATAAATATTATGGTAAGTTTCGAGGAAGATGCACCTTGGAGACTCTTAGAACTTGTTGGGATAAAGCCCGAATTAAAAACGTTGCTAGAACGCGAAGTTGATTTGCTTACAAAGAAGTCGATTGAGCAAAGTTACAAATGGATTCGTCAAAAAGAAATTTTAGGAACTGCTCAAGTTGTCTATGTCGCGGGATGATGCATCAAAGCTAACGTTAGCCCGAAACTTTACTTTCTGGCACTTTGCGAATCTTTAAGATACTCAATAACACTTTCGTTCACTTTTATCATATTGTCGATTGTCCCCGCCTGATACCACTGATCGATTCTGTCCAATCCATAGAATTGAAAGGGTGTAGTTAACCGATTCTCAGCTCTCATCAAAATAACATCGTAATACGGATCTGTCGATGCCAACAATCGCAACTTTGCTTGCAACAATAGATGTTCTCTAATAAGGCTGTTGAGGCGTTTGATTTTTTCATTTTGAGGCTGTCCTGAAATAGTACTATCTTCTTCGATTTCCGCAAGAACTCTCCCCGATCCACCATCAGTATTGGGGACTGACAACTGCATCAGATGACAAATCGTTGGCGCAATATCTATATTTTCAGCATAGGGAATGACTCGATTACGTGCAATTCCAGGACCAATAAATAAGAGAGGAATTCGTTCACTTTCTGTTGAGAAAATTGGATGCCAGCCTGAAGAAGCATTTCCGTCTGAGAGAACGATAAACAGTGTATCATCCCATTTTTTCATCTTCTTCAATTCTTCAACAAAGTAACCCAGCAGTCGATCTGCTTCATAAGCTTTTTCAATATAAGGAGAACCTTTTGCCCAAATATTGTCTTGCCAGGGAACGTTTTTGGTTTCACCGGCAACGATTTGACTCGCCTGATTATTCAAGTCTTGCAGCACGAGTCGCATGAATCGAATATCTTTTTCCTGAAGCAAATTCAATGCCCAGCTAACAATATCGGCATCTCTATCAATGCGGTTAAGGTTTACAAAGTTGAAACCAGGATTGAGAGACTCATAGGCTGTGGTATTAGCAATATGAGCAGTCAAAAGCTGATTGTCATAGAATGCATGCTGAACCATTTTCTGGTTTGGTTTTAAAAAAATGGTTCCAGCCATCGTAGTCGGGTTGACCAAACTTGTCGTGTGTAGCTCCCCGTAACCTCCTATCGTAGGATGCCAAGGAATAATTGTATGAGCTTCTCGAACAAAAGTGCCTTCTTTCATCAAGGTATTGAAGTTAGGTAAATTGAGCCTCTGGTATGCATCGAAATTGAGTGCATCAATATGAAAGAGAATTGTCCTCTGTGGCACTTGTGCATTTGCGGGTGTCACAGAGCAAATTGAGAATACTAACACGCTTAGGAGTAGAACCGCGAATTGCTTGCTCATCATGGCATGATTTGCTGTAAGTAATCATTTGATACGATAAAAGAAAAGTTTCCTACATGTCCAACACATTTATTTTTGCCAACTAACACTTCAAAAGTTCAAATGGAATTGCGACACCTGCGTTACTTTGTTGCTGTAGCTGAAGAACTGCATTTTGGTCGAGCGGCGCAACGGCTCCACATGGCACAGCAACCCCTGAGTCGCCAAATTCGCAATCTTGAAGACGAGCTGGGTGTTCAACTTTTTTATCGCACCAAGCGAACAGTCCGATTGACAGAAATTGGAGCGGTGTTTTTAGCTGAGGTGAAAAAGACTTTGAAACAAGCTGAACAAGCTATTTCGCTTGCACAACAGACCAGTCGAGGTGAAATTGGACGGTTAGCCATTGGCTTTACGGGCTCGGCTCTCAACACTGTTCTACCTCAAATTGTGCGTCAATTCAAAACCCGTTATCCCAAAGTTGAGCTTGTTCTGGAAAGCTTGCGAACGAATGAACAGGTCATAGCCCTCTTATCGGGGCAAATTCAGGTTGGGTTGTTACACCCACCGATCGCAGCAGATGCAATCCTAGTTCTGAAGACTCTCTACTGCGAACAGCTAGTCGTAGCACTGCCTAATACTCATCCTTTAGCCAGAGGCACACCCGAACCGATTTCTATCAGAGATCTCGCAAGTGAATCTTTTATCTTGTTCCCCCGTCGAGTTGGTCCATTTTTGTATGACCAAATTGTCAGCTTCTGTCAGCAAAGAGGCTTCAGCCCGAATGTAGTACAAGAAGTTGTCCCACAGCAGACGATTCTCGGTTTGGTTGCAGTTGGCATAGGAGTTTCTCTCATTCATGCCTCAGCGTCGTGTATAGGGCAAAGTGGAGTTGTTGTTAGACACCTAATAGAACCAACTCCCGAACTAGAACTCGCGATCGCTTGGCATCCTGAAACAACCAATCCAGCATTGTCTGGATTTCTGGAGGTTGTTGGCGAGATCTTTATCTAAATTCTAAATGCGATCTCATCCTACTCATATTAAATTCGGTTGAACAACTACATTTAATGGTAAAGAGAGCAGGGGTGTAGGAAGAAGGGAGCATGGGAGAAGGATTTTGCTAAGTAGAGCTTAATCGTGTGCAATTATCCGGATTTGAGCTCACACATAACCTCATAACCTGCGCAAAAAAGCACTCCCTTAAATGAGTGCTTATCTATCAACTTTTTTATTCGGTTAAGCAGCAGGTTCGGAGACGGGATAAACGCTTATTTTTTGTTGCCCTCTCTTTCTGTATTCAAACTTAACTACGCCGTCGATTAAGGCAAACAGGGTGTCATCGCCACCACGACCGACATTATTGCCGGGGTGAAATTTAGTTCCCCGCTGACGGACGAGAATGCTGCCGGCACTTACTGCTTGACCGCCATAACGTTTAACGCCAAGTCGCTTAGAGTTAGAGTCACGACCGTTACGAGTACTACCAGTTCCTTTCTTATGAGCCATAATTATTTCCTCTATCTTTACCTTCCTATTATTCTGCCGTAGCTTCGACAGTTGCTTCTTCTACGGGTGGTTCTTCAGCTTCAGTGGAAGCAGCGGCAAGGACAGAACCGTCCATGTTAATAGAATTAATCATCAAACGAGTAAGTTCTTGACGGTGTCCTCTTTTTTTGCGAGTTTTCTTTTTCGGTGTCATCTTATAGACGATTACCTTCTGACCTCGCCGATGTTGCATCACCGTTCCTTCGACTGTCGCTCCCTTGATATAAGGTTGACCTACAGTGACTTCATCGTCGTGATTTACTAATAAAACCTTGTCTATCGTATAGTCTGAATCGGGTTCAACGGGAAGTAATTCGATATCGTAAAAGCGACCGGGTTCTACTCGCAGTTGCTTGCCGCCTGTTTCAATAATTGCGTAAGTCATAAAAATTTTGATGTTAAGTTGCCGTACAGGTAGCTCAAATAAATTCCGAAATAGCCGATTTCGTTTGCCGTTTCAGTTTATTTTCGCTTTGAATGTCTTAACCTGGTCCGAGCAGGAGTTGACACACAATCCATAATTATCCTTTATTAATCTTTTATTTGTCAAGGAAAGTTTATCTAAACAAATGCTTCCTTTTCTAATAACAGGGTAACTGGACCATCATTCTCAATACTAACCTGCATCATTGCCCCAAACTTCCCTGTTTCGACGCGCAAACCACTCTGTTTTAGTTTGGCGATAAATCGCTCGTATAAAGATTCTGCTATGTCTGGGGAAGCCGAATCGCTAAAGGAAGGACGACGACCTTTACGACAATCCCCATAGAGAGTAAACTGACTGATAACTAGCAGTTCTCCGTCAATTTCTCGAACAGATTTTTCCCAGCGGTGCGGCAGCACCCGCTGTGCGGGATCGCCTCCTGATTTTTCTGGAAAAAGGCGCAACTCCAAACACTTGCGTGCCATCCAGTCAAGTTCTGTATCTGTGTCTGTCGAGGCAATACCGACAAGAAGATTTAATCCTCGCCCAATTTTGCCAACAATTTCTCCATCTACGGTAACAAAAGAAGATTTAACTCGCTGGATGACAACACGCATAATAAAAGTAAAAATTAAAAAGGTAAAAATAGTTTACTTTTTCATCTCTCCGCCTCCGTGGAGACCCTCGCCATAGCTGTACTCAGCTTGGCGAAGGGAGGAAACGGAGGGCAGGAATTAATTGGCATATTTTGTCCTCCATGTGTTGTAGGTTAAGAAGTTAA
>JADEWQ010000204.1 GCA_015207585.1 Pleurocapsales cyanobacterium LEGE 06147
CCGAAAACCTGCCACAGTCATGAATACACTGGAGAGCCGAGTACTCTAAAAAGCGTAAGCTCGGTTCGGAGGGGGGCGGATGAAAAAGGAGCAACAATTGCCACCTCGTCAGTCGCCTACCCTACTTGGTAATTCTGTGTGAATCCAAAGAAGATGCAGAAATAGCCAAGGATGAAATCAAAACTTGGTTGAAAACCAGAGGTCTTGAACTATCACAAGAAAAGACCAGAATAGTACATCTTACACCACACAATTCCCAGATGTAAAGGTGGAAAAGACGAGATTAAAAACCTTGTTTGGCTACACCAATATTGCCATCACAAAATACACTACCAAAAGGAGTGATATTGCTTGAGCCGGATGCTTGGAAACTTGCACGTCCGGTTCTTAGGGGGAAAGGGGACAGCAATGTCCCTGCTCTACCCGACTTGAGAAGAAAGAGAACTGGTACAGATGAAAATTTGACAGGCGATCGCTTTTGTCTTCGCGAGTATACTTTGAGTAGACTTTAGCGAGGTAAAAGAGTAATAACTATTTGAGAGAAGCGAGCACGGAGGGACTCGAACCCCCGACACCCAGACCGAAATTCTTGGAGTCTAGCCGCTATCGCTCTATATTTTATAAGGTTTTATCTGCCTACCTAAAGAGTATTTACTTTTGGGTAGGCATTGGGTATGCTTTTATTCCATGGAGGTTAGTTGCTCCCTCCGAAAAGAAGAATATATGGTATATGCTCAAAATACTAATACACGCGGTTTTGCGGGTTTAGAGATAGTAAAATCTGATGCTACTGGCAAGAAAAAGCTAAGAATACGTCTACCCAGATCGTTATTTGCTGGCAAATCAAAATATATTGCGCTCGGTTTAGACGACACTCCCAAGAATCAAGTTTATGCAGAAAAGAGAATTGATTTGATTAACTCAGATATCCTCAATGATTGTTTTGATTTGACTTTAGAGCGGTATAAGCCACAAGCTAAAAAACAGGCTCATATAGCTAAACTTCAAGCTTTAACCGCTCCTAAAATTGACCAACTCTATCAAAGGTACATTGAGGTAAGAAAAGACCAAGTTAGTCCGAATACTTACCTTAAAAACTATCTTCACTGGTTAGCTCGACTACAAGATGAAAACGTACCTTCTGATGCCTTGGAAGTTTCTCAAGAGGGAGCGGTTAAGTTACTTGAATATTTGAGCGGAAAATATACTAACAACGCTAATAAACGGTTATTCGACCAATTAAACGCTTGTTGCATTTGGGCAATAGGAGCGGGAGCTATTAAGACCGATTACAATCCTTACTCCAAAGCTAAAAACTTAATTCCCGCTACCAAGAAAAAACGAAAATTGCCCGCCTACTTCTCTAAAGAAGAAATCGGGCAAATTTTACAGTCTTTCAGGAGCAATCAATATTACTCACATTATGCAGATTATGTAGCGTTTTTGTTTGCAACAGGAGCCAGACCGAGTGAGGTTGTTTGCTTGACTTGGGATGATATCGATGATCGTTTTGTTCACTTTTCTAAACGAGTTGTAGAAAGTGTTGATGGAAAGATTATTCAAGAGGGATTAAAGTCAGAGGATAAGCGTAAATTCCCGATTAACTCTCTAGTTCGAGGTATTTTGAATGAGCAAAAAAGTAAAGGATTATCGGAAAAATTGATTTTCCCTAGTCCAACTGGAAAAATGATTCACATTCAAAACTTTTCCCGTCGTGCTTGGAAAACTATTTTGAGTGAATTGGAGTTTAAATATAAACGTCCATATTGTTCAAGAGCAAGTTTTATTACTCATACTTTGGAACATTTAGATGCAAAAGATGTGGGAAGAATATGCGGTAACTTACCAGAAACAATTTATCAACATTATGCTAGTTCTAATGTAGCGAGCTTGATTGTTCCCAATAGCTTCTAGTTCTTTCCTTCTCTTTTTAAACACCCAATGAACAGATGACTAAAAAAAGTTAAATTTCATTTCCCCTCCTCTTAACTCCCAACTGGGAGCTATTTTTATGCCCAAAAAAGAAAAATCGCCCCTGGGCAAAGGCGATCGCTAACTCCTGCTGATGAAGTGTGCGGTTGGAAAGAAACGTGAAGCAACAAGATTCTACTCGGTATTCGCTTCGATGTCTGTAAGTTGCTGATTAGTTTCCGACAGTTCCTGTTTAATCTCTCCCAGTTTGGGAGGAGACGTGCACGACTGTTCGATTTTCTCAACCGTACCTTCCAGCTTCTGAGTCAATTCTCTAGTCCTAGCGATCGCATTATTGAGATTCAATTTGGTATTGGCAATCTGTAGAGAGAGAGTAGAAGACTTGAAAACGGATAGGCTCAAACCAGAAGCTAGAAATAGCAAAGAAGCACTGAGGGCGTACCAAAATATCGGGGGGAGATTATTTTTCATAACTGAATAGTCCCTTCAGGAATTCTTACGAAACCTTTGACTGTCAAATATCTACGCTTAAAAATACCCGACTGATTATTAGAATTCCCTTCAGCGCACAGAAAATGTGCCGTATCGACTGGTTCGAGATAAACTCCGATGTGATCTTCCCAGCGCATATCTGGGTGGTGAATATTCCTTTGCTGCCAATCAAACAGAACGATATCTCCTATCCGCGGCGAAAACACCCCATCGTTGTCGCGATACCAACCTTTAACTATTGCCATCTGTTGCCAAGCCTCACACAAGGCGTAGCTGTATGGAGGAAACTCTTTACACAAGATGGGAACTTTCACTTGATGCTGATTCAAACACCAATGGAGAAAAGCCGCACACCAAGGAAACCTTCCTTTAAACCCCAATTGTTCAAACGGACGAGTGTACTTTCTCGCCTCTCCTTCACTTTTCCAGATCAGCTTTTTACTAGCTTCGTAGCGAGCGAGATTAGCAAAGTCTACATGAGAAAAACCTTTTCCTGAAATATTCCTTTCTGTAGTGTTAGTCAACCATCCTACATAAGGCTTAGAATCCGTCGGACGCGGCGGGATATCTAAGATGAGGCGAGCACAATTATCTAGATGATAGTCTTCAGGCAAATAATCCTGCTCATCAAGCACATCGAGGTATCTTTCTAAGGCTTTGATAACTCTTTTTCGATAGCTTTTAATGCTGCTCATAACAAAATAGGGGCAAGTCGCCTTTATTATCTAGTAAGTTTGTTCTAATTGCTGTGATTAAAGTTATAAAAGGAAGGGTAAGAATTAAAGGAAATTATGCCCGATTTAACACTCGCTCAAAGGTTTGGAACTAACGTCACTATCGATACTAGTGTTGCTAATAATCCCAAGTTAGTAATTACCCTCAAAGATTTACAAGACAGTACTAATGGCGGGGATATTCTTAACGGTTTGGGAATAGATGACGCGACGGTAATTAATGACACTAATAAAGACCAATGGGCATCAGCTATACTGCACGCTTTGGTGTTATTAAGCTTCCAAAAACAACCGACCAATAATAACGATCCGACAGTAGCTATTTATATCACCAATGGCGGCAAAAGATTCCTTACTAGAGATAGCGTCAATCAAGTGGAGTTTCGCTTAATTGCTGCGGCTTATAAAAATGACAGCCAAGGCTTATTCGTAGATCCAGATGATTTAGCCTAATGGGAAGTTTTCATTGCATTACTGATAATTGTGCCAAGGTTGTTTATCGGGAGTATGAAGCGGCGCGGTTGGAGTATCAGTATCCAGGCGAAGAATTACAGGTTATTTATGGGGACGGGTTGACTTACACGACTCAACAAGTACCTAATTTAGGTTGCGCGGCTAGATACAGAGCTTATTTGCACATTGAAAATGCCAAATATAATTACGGTCGCGTTGACGGAAGTTTTAACTCTCGTTATAGATGCACTTTTTACACCGTTAACCAATTTGTTTCCCCTAATGATGCAGGAGGCAACAGGATACAAAGTTTTTATCTTTGGGGACCAATTTATGAGTGGAGATTTGCTGCACCTCGTTCTCCTTCTACGGGCAGTCCTTATTGCAGCAATGACGGATGGACGACTCCAGCTTTGAGAAATCAACCTTTAACGGGTAATACAGCAATTCAAATTCTGTGTCACGGACGGGCGGCAAGCCCAGGTTTTTCAGACCCCGCTCGGCTAACAGAGCCTACTTGGTTTACTTATTTCAGAGGTTATTCTTCAGATGCAAATATTGTTTACCCAGAAACCGGATTTCAACAGTTAAGCTTTCAATTAGCAGAAGGCAATTGCCCTCCAGCTTGTGAATTTAAAATATTTCAATCTGGCAATCAAATATTTAGTCGAGTCGCTCCCAATTGTCCTACTGTCAATCAATTTCCTTGTCAATTGAGAGAAGAAAGTAACACTATTGTCGTCAACAAAACGCGACTTTTACAAAGAGTTGAAGTAGTCGATTATTCTTACGAACAATTTGGATTAAATGCAGTTCGAGGCGATATTCCCGATAATTGTTTGAACATTTATCGCAATGGGGTAACGGCTTTAATTCCTCCTCCTTTAATTGGCGTTCCCTATCTGGCGGGGAACTACGACTTTATCGCGCAAATTTGTTCGGCGGAAGGTTGCCCTCCCCCAGAATTCCAAGTTGTTTGTGCCGATTGTGAATGCCGCGAATGCCCTCCGGGCACTTGTGCGCTCGAATGTGGAGATAAGATTTGCTGTTATGGAGATGACGGGATAGCAGTGGCATCTATCCCTAAAGAGAAATACTGCCAAGGGGAAGGCGGCGACGATTTTTAACGAGGGTAATTTATGGCAGGTTGCGAAAATCTTTGTACGGCGGCTAAATGCCAAGAATTAGAGAATCGAATTAACGATTTAGAGGGGGAGTTGAGAACCCTTAAAGAAAGGTTTGAAAGCCATCTCAATCAAGATATTCCTATTGCTCACAATTACAACAGTAATTTACGGGTAGAGGCTTTTCTTAACAGCAAGGAATTAGGCATTAGTATTTCTGACGTTACTAGCAACGACACGGCTAGCGTCAATATTCCTTTCTGTAGCGAGAATGAATGCCAGCAAATAGAAGAAAAGATTGATAGTCACATCGGTCAGGATATCCCCCAAGCGCACGGTATAAATTGCGATTTAAGCATCGAAGCTTTTTATACGGGCGGCGGGTTGGGAATAAGCTTGAGCAGTTGTTTTGGTAGCGATACTACTAGCGTAAATTTGCCGTATTGTACGGTAGAAAAATGTCAAGAAATAGAGAGTAAATTAGACGATCACCTCAATCAAGATATCCCTCAAGCACACAAAATTGATTGCGATTTAAACCTCAATGCTTTTTACTCGTCTCAAATTTTGACCATCAGTTTAAATAGTTGTTTTGGCAGCGATAGTACGTCTGTTTTCTTGCCTAGCATTAGCTTCTCTCCGCCAAGGCTCGATATTCGACCGAGATTTAACTTCAATCCCAACTTCAACAAATTTACTTTTTCTCTAGATATTGATACGGGAGAAACTTCTGGTTCGGCTGAAGTAGATTTTGAAATGCCTCCTGTAACTATTGATGGGTTTGTACAAGGGAAAGAATTAAATTTAATCTTGTTTAATGGCAATAGAACCGATACTGCTTCTATTCGCTTACCTTTCTGCTTTGACAACGAATGCGAAGAGCTAAGAAGGGATTTAGATATTCACATTAATACCGATGCGATTTTTGCTCATCCTAACTT
>JADEWQ010000205.1 GCA_015207585.1 Pleurocapsales cyanobacterium LEGE 06147
GTAATAATTCCATAACCAACGAGTAGAACCCATAGCCTTAGCTAACGATTCCTTCTGTTCTTTTGGTGGATATAATCTAACCTTGACTGTTTTAAGCATTGATTTCGACCTTATCAAATATTACTTTAATGATAACATACACACTTACAATTTGTCCAGCTTAGTTATAAGTTCGCTTTCATCCCGTCGCCAGAGGCGAGGGACTTCTCGCTCACGGAGTTAAATTGGTATTATTTACTCCCTGCCTGTTACCAATGTAGGGGCGAACGGCGATTCGCCTAATGACAAAGGACGACCTTCGCCAGTTCTTTATTTGTGCCGACTACTTAGGTGGCAATTATCCATGTTTTTCCACATAAATATCACTGTCAGCATAATGAACTAGCTGACCGAGTTTTTGCCGCAGAGTTTCTAACCCAAGACGCTGACTGGCAGAAATAAATACAGTTAGAGGATATTCTTCTCGTGCTTTCGCTAAAGTATCGCTATCTACTCGGTCTAATTTGTTAAAAGCAATCAAGATAGGACCGGGAGCGACGGGCATTTCTCCTAAAATTTGCATTACCGAACGAATTTGATTTTCCCAAGCAGGATGAGATAAATCTACAACATGAAGTAAGGCATCTGCTTCAGTAACTTCTTCGAGAGTAGCTCGGAAAGCATCGATCAGAGGTGGTGGTAATTCTTGAATAAAGCCAACGGTATCTGTCAGCAGAATAGTCTGCGGTTCTCCCGTAACCGCATCGGGAACGGGGAGACGGCGAGTTGTAGGATCTAGAGTAGCAAATAGCTGATCTGCAGTATATACCTCTGCGTTAGTTAAAGCATTAATCAGGGTAGATTTACCTGCATTGGTATAGCCAACAATGGCCACCGTAGGTATTTCTTGTTTCTGACGTTGTTGCCGCATCCGGGAACGATGAGCTTGGAGTTGATTGACTTCTCGTTGTAGGCGGGCAATTCGCTTTTGGATACTGCGACGTTCCGTTTCTAGTTTTGTTTCTCCAGGTCCTCTGGTGCCAATCCCACCCCCTAAACGAGACATAGCTTCTCCCCTACCTGTCAGACGAGGTAGCATGTATTCTAGTTGTGCTAATTCTACTTGCAATTTTCCCGCACCAGAACGAGCCCGTTGAGCGAAGATATCTAAAATTACCTCTGTTCGGTCTACGACACGGACACCAAATTGAACTTCTAAGTTACGGACTTGAGCGGGAGAGAGTTCGCGGTCAAATACGACTAAGTTAGCCCCAAGAGTCTGCACCTTAAGAGCAATTTCTTGTACTTTACCCGTACCAACTACAGTTTGGGTATCTGGGCGCGCTCTTTTTTGGCGAATGACATATAGTACTTCTCCTCCAGCAGTATTGACCAATCGCATTAATTCAGCCAAGTTATCTTCAAATTGCTGTTGACTTTCGCGATCGCTTTGCAACCCAACAACGATCGCTCGATCGCGGTCGATATCTACCTGCTGCGCGATATATTCTCGGCGAAATTCGGCTTCTAAGCCTTCGACCAAGCTGAGAAAATCTTGTTTGGTGAGAACGTCCAGACTCATCGGCGACGATACCGACCAATAAAGTTCGTTGTCTGAGTTGGGTTCTGGTTGCGGCAGAAGATGAGCCATATAGACTTCTTGAACGTAGCCTGTTGCCCCACCACCCCGCTTTAGTTTACCCGTTCCCGTTAGGGTTAGTACCACCAAAGCATCTAGTCGCTGGCGTACCATTGCAGTCAGGCTTGATTCTTTGGGCGGTTCGGATTTTAGTTTGGTGGCGATACAGCGAATTCCGCACAGCCGTTCTGCCCCATAGCGTGGTAGTTCTAGGGGAGGAATTTGGGTTTGACGGGGAGTACCTACTCCAACGCGAATTACTTGTCCGCGTCTGTTTATATAGGTGCAAAGAGGTTGGTCAATTTCCGTGGCGATCGCCGCCAGTCTTTGGGCAAATTCTGCAGTGGTAAAGCGATCGCCAGGCAGTCTTTGATGATACAGCCTTTGGAGCTGCTTGATTTGACTGGGTTTAAGACCTTTGAGATTGCCGTAGATGGTATCGATAGGCGTTTTTGACAATAACTACTTGTGTGCTGTCTATTCTAGCGAGTTTTCCTGCCTAAATAATTGAAAATTCAGAATTTTTAATTTTTCCTAATCTTCGGAAGATTCCGGTTGATTGCGTTTAGAAAAGCCCCAGCCAAACAAAAGTAAAATTCCAGCGATCGTTATCCACTCTGGCGGGACTAATTCTGGTTGAATAACTTTCAGCAGCAAACGCAAGCCGACAAAACCTACGGTGATAAAGCCAGCATCCTCCAGATAGGTATATTCATCCAGCCAGCGGATAAACAGTCCTGCCAAAAATCTGAGGGTAATTACACCTATCGTACCCCCAGCAATAATCAACCAAGTTTTTTCTGCAACAGCGATCGCCGTCGTGACACTATCGAGGGAAAAGGCTAGATCGGTAACGGCAATTAAAGGAATTACTTGCCAGAGAGAAGAATAACCAAAGCGATGATGGTGGTGTTTGGGATTATCTTCTGAGGAAGTAAAGTAACTTACCACTAACCACAACAAATAAATAGCTCCCAACAATTCAAATTGCCAAAACTGAATTATCCAAGTGGCAGTTACGATCAGTATTACTCGCAAGACATAAGCAACAACCAAACCTATATTGAGTGCCTGACGCTGAAGTTTGCTATCCTCTAAACTTTGGGCGATCGCCGCTAAAGCGATCGCATTGTCTGCAGATAGTACAGCTTCTAGAACAATGAGAATTAGCAGTAAAAAGGGGGTTTTAAACCACAGTTCCGGTGAGTAATCGGTTAGTTGTTCGAGCATTAACAACTTATATTTATAATCCACGCAAAAATAAGACAAAAAATATTGATGTATCAAATGATAAAAAAATTTTAACCTTTCTTTTATCTTCCTTCGTATTCAAAGATTTATGTTGCATCTTGTAACAAGATGTTTCCTAAGAGGTCAATTATGGCGCAAATTAATTGATAAATGTCTTTAATACTAAGGAGCTAATTGACATATGCCTTTATCAGATACTCAAGTTTTGGTCGCTTTAGTGATTGCTTTAATTCCTGGCATACTTGCTTTGCGTCTTTCTACTGAGCTTTATAAGTCCTAAATTATAGCAACACTAATCTCTTGCCTCCCTAATCCTTGTAGGGAGGTTAATAATCTTTATAGGATATTAGGGATTGGCACTCTAGCATAAGTGAGTTACGATCCAATCTCAAATTAGATTTTATTAAGGTTACTCCATGCGTTCCTCTCTTCCCAGACCGACCCAAAAAGTACGTCCGCTTCACCCTCGGCATCGTCCCAGACCGACCCAAAAAGTACGTCCGCTTCACCCTCGGCATCGTCAAAATATTTGTAGAGAAATGACTGTCGAGTTGGCGATTAAGTTATCTCTGAGTTCGGTCTTATCTCTAGCAGCGATCGCTTCTTTAATCAGACTCTTGCCCTATCATTTTTCTCAACAAGCTAAATTGCAAGAACTACGTACTCAAGTACAAGAAACAGAAGCGAAAGTTATGCACCTGCGAGAACAACTAAGTCGCAATTTCGATCCCCAGCAGACCAAGAGTCTGATGATGGAGTACAGCCCTAGATTAGCTCCCAATCAAAGTAGAGTTTTTTGGCTAGGTGAGGAAGGCAATTGAGAAGGAATGCTTCAGCTAATCTTTGCTGAGAAAATCTAAATATTGATAGGTGCAAGTAACTCATTCAACCAATTATTTACCTTAAGTCGATAACCAGCTAGCTTGGTTTCTGAAGACAATAGTTTTAAAGCTTGCTGGTAGTCGGCAACGGCACAGTTCCAATCTCCTCTCAAATGGTAGGCTCTTCCTCTTTCTGCATAAATCCTTTCTTGGAGACCGCTAGCTAAAATTAAAGCAATATCAAAATTTTCAATTGCTAGATCGTACAGACCCATTTCGCGAAAGGTAACCCCTTGATTGATCCAGGCACGTAAGTTAGCTGGGTTTAAATCGAGAGCAACATCGTAATCAGAAATTGCCGATGCCAAATCTCCCTGAGCCGCGTAGCAGTTAGCACGATTATTGTAAGCACTATCTAATTTTGGATTGATTTCCAGGGCGTGAGTGAGATCGGCAAGAGCTTCTGCTAGTTGATTATTGCGCAAGTGCATCAGTCCTCGGTTATTGTAGTCGATCGCACTGTTGGGATGAAGGGCAATTAATCGATCGAGTAAAGCGATCGCCACAGCATAATTACCCTGGGCTGCTGTTTCTTCTATACAGACACGCAACTGACGCTCTGATACAGTCGGTTCTTGGTAAGACAAAGATCTAACCGGATAAGAATGTTGTTCTGCCTTCTCCTGAGTCCAAAACAAAGGCAGACCTAGTCCTTTTCGTTCTTTATCGCTCCTATCATAGAAATTGGTTTTCATGGCATCATTGACGATTTTCTTAATGTTACTTTACTATCTTGCTTCCTCGAGCTACTCCATTAAAGATGGAAATGTGTCACTGCTTGAACTGTCTCATGGTTTATCGGTCTTCTCAAGCCAGGTTGGTTAATTATGCTACTGTTTGCCCAAAGAGAAAGTAAGAAGACTTACAATCATTAGAGTTCCCATAAAGAGAACAAGAGTAACAAAATTTTCAATCAAATCTCAAAATTTTTGCTAAGTGCCTCCAATGATAACTTTCTCAATTAATCTGCTTCTGAATATTACTTAGGCTTATGACTCGTTTTTTATGCAAATTATTTATTTTTATTACATTTCTTAACTTTTATAATTTTTAAGCAAATTGTTGCCAATTATACAAAGAAAAATAAAGAATCCAAGAAAAAGAAGTTATATTTATTTCTTTTTCCTCTATATTTTTAAAAGACGAACACAATCTAAATAATTATTTTTGAACAAAAAAGTCAATTATTCGTTAGCAAAAAAATTCAGCATTTACTTATGACAACGGCTACTTTATTTTCTCAGGCATCGGATCTTACCGCAGATGACTACTGCGTGTTTGGTTTAGCTACTTGTTTTTTCCGAGACGAGGGAGAAATACAGCAGATTAAAATCTTTGAACCCATCCCCTCAGCAGCTTTAGAAGCCATTCTCAAAGGAATTCCTACATCTTACGAATTAGCTTGTGCTAAAACCTTAGGAGAAATTTTTACTGGCGATAAGCCTCAAATTCCTGCCGAATTTCAGGCACGGGCGCAATTATGCGATCGCTTTGAAGAAAGAGCAATAGCGGCAACTCGTACTTATAAAAGTCGTCTTGAAGCTCAACAACACATTCCGTTAGGAACAATCAAACAAGATTTTAACTATTCTTTGGACAGAAAGCGAGTGCTTAATGTAGTTAATAATGTCAGCACTGAAGACAATGTTAAACAGCACGAATACACTCATAAAGTTCTTTAATTTTTCTAGTTGAAAATGTTAAAACTCTATGGTGGTTCTCGAAGTAGAGCATCGATTGTTCAGTGGTATTTAGCTCCGTGAGCGGGAAGCCTCACGCTTATCCGCTAGGAAAGCGTTGAGAGAGGTTCGCTCCGCGTCGAGAGCGAACTTCTCACTAAGTGCCCAACATCTGTGATAATAGAGCAAATAAGTTT
>JADEWQ010000021.1 GCA_015207585.1 Pleurocapsales cyanobacterium LEGE 06147
GATATTAACTTCTTAACCTACAACACATGGAGGACAAAATATGCCAATTAATTCCTGCCCTCCGTTTCCTCCCTTCGCCAAGCTGAGTACAGCTATGGCGAGGGTCTCCACGGAGGCGGAGAGATGATGACCTGCGTATAAAAGAAAGCCGTCTTACCGCTGCCCCAACAGTAGAGGATGACCGCCGCCGTTACCAGCGCATTGGTCAATATAAAGTAGCCGCTCAATTGGTCAGCCACTAGCGTGACACCAAAATGATCCAGTAACTGCAAGGTTAGCGGCGACCGATTGATAAATAGTTGCAACGCATATCCAGCCGAAACAAGCACTACGCCCAGTGCAAGGTATCGGTCAAATTTTGGGATCAGATAAATGGTGAGTCCTAAAAAAAACGGTAATGCCATCCAGGCGATTGTAATATTGGTCATGGCGTATTATTCTCTTCGATCGCGCTAGTTTCCAGTGTGGGATTATCCTTTGACAACTTCATAACAGCCACCAACATCAACGCTTGAATCGAAAAGCCAATGACAATTGCCGTCAATATAACCGCCTAGGGGACTGGATCGGAGTAAGCAACCTTGTTGGCGTTGGCTGCAATTGGTGTAAACAAACATATTCGATTAACCAATTATTTGAGAATGGGGGATATCGCGACTAAAATCAACAACGCATTCGTTAACATAAGCTAATGCTTGTCTGAAAGCTTTATGTATCGATATTTTTGCCAACATGCCAAGCGTTATCGATCTCACATGTATTGATTAAACCCTATTGTAAAAAAAAAATGATTGATTTCAATCAATATTATAATTCTACAATAATAACTAAAAAAAGCAATATTTACAGCTTGAAGTTTCTTAATCTCATGACTAAAGAAAGCTTATCTATTTTTTTTTGGACGTTACTGAATTAGAGGTTGCACCAGACGAAGCCGAGATGCCGAGCGATCGCATCCATCCTATTAGAAATCGAACTCAAGAAATAAGAAATCGATTACCTTTCTCAAAACTTTTTGATTTCAATCGCGTCTGCACAATCTAATTGCAATTTTTCTCGAGCACTGCCACCGTTAACGGCAATTTCTATCCAACCATGACTGCCAATCAAAGCAGCAATTTCACCTTTAGGTACATCGCTATAAGTTTGCACGGTGGGAATTGCTCTGTTTTCTACGATCGCCGACCAACATTGACCGATAACCGCATCAGCAGGAATATTCGTAATCAAATTGCCAAAGCGATCGCAATATTGAATACAGCCAATAATTTTATTATCGGTAATAGTTAGTTCTGGCAGTGTTAGCTTCACTAAACTGTCAGGGTCGATAGAATTCCCCAGTTGTTCGAGGGAAACTCCACTAGCTAAATGTGCGCCTACAGGTGCAAAAATATCGCGACCATGAAAGGTAGTACTGGGGTTAGGAGTTCGCCAGTAGTCAGTATTAGTTAATTCTACTGCTGCTATGGCTGGAGATAAATTTAAAACCCCGCTAAATAAACCATTATCCGGTCCGACTAGAAAACCGTCAGCAAACTGAATTGCTACTCCTCTGCGCTGACTTCCTACTCCTGGGTCGACTACAGCAATATGAACGGTGCCGGAGGGAAAGTAGGTATAAGCGTTCAGTAGACAAAATCTTGCTGCAGCTATATTTTGAGGTGGAATTTCATGGGTAAGATCGATCGCTTGCAATTGAGAATTGATACTGGCGATCGCTCCTTTCATTACTCCTACATAAACATCTTGCCAACCGAAGTCAGTGAGTAGAGTAATAATTCCGTTCGCAGACATAAAGCTGTTTTAACAATATTTATCATAAATTTTCAGTTACAAAATATACTATTTTTCTGGAGAATGTTATTGTCAAAGTAGGAATCATTACATTATCTATTTACAAAAAAAAGTCCATTATGAACAAAAATCGTCAGGAGATCTTAAGACAAGCGACTCACATTCATCGTGAAAATCTCCGTAGAAGCCTGGAACATCGTCTCGAAGTTGCTAGAGCAAAAGGAGATGACAAACTGGTTCGACAACTAGAAGCAGAAGCTAGCTATTTACATATCCGTTAAAAAAAATTGGGGAATAGGGAACAGTCAGTAGTCATCAGTCATCAGTTAATAACTAACCTCCTTCAGGCATTAGGGAGGAGCGAAAAACAGCGGCTTAGAGGGAAATTAATTTCTCCCCAATTCCCAATCCCCCTATCTCCCTAATCTTCAACTGACCCCTGACCTCTAAACATCTACAAAGTCTCTTGTTACTTTTGAAAATTGGTATTAATTAGCGTAAAAAATTTCCATAAAAATAGCCCGCGTATGCGGGCGAGATTTAGCTAATTCAATTTTTAGCCATATATAAGCTAATGCTGCGTCGAAGGAGCGACCGTAGAAGAAACCTTTACATTATTTTGCGGTAACTCCCGAGTAACTACCGCAGACTGTAAAATTGGCGTGCTGACGACAGAATCATTAGCTAGTGTAAACAGGGGATTGGATAAAATTCCCGCCAGAGAAGTAACAACTACCGAAACAATCAGCCCTACTTGAAGAGGACGCATTCCTGGCAGACTCCAGCGAATTTCAGGATAATTTTTGACCGCATCAGACATTTCGTGAGGTTCTTTAACTACCATCATCTTGACGACACGGATGTAGTAGTAGATAGATACCACGGTAGTAATCAAACCGAGTAAAACTAGACCGTAGATTCCTGCTTGCCAACCAGCCCAAAACAGATAAATTTTCCCAAAAAAGCCAGCTAGAGGAGGAATACCGCCCAGAGAAAGCAAGCAAATACTCAAACACAGAGTCACTAAGGGGTCTTTTTGATATAAACCTGCATACTCGCTGATTTGGTCAGTACCAGTCCGCAGGGAGAAGAGAATCACACAAGTAAAAGCTCCCAAGTTCATAAACAAATAAACTAGCAGGTAAAAAATCATGCTGGAATAGCCTGCATCCGTTCCTGCAATCAAACCAATCATGACAAATCCAGCTTGAGCGATGGAGGAATATGCTAGCATCCGCTTCATACTGGTTTGAGCCAGGGCAACTACATTACCCAAAACCAGACTGAGGATAGCTAGGGCAGTAAAAATAAAGTGCCACTCTTCGGTTACCAAAGCAAAAGCCGTTACTAATAAGCGAATTGCTAGGGCAAAACCTGCAGCTTTAGAACCAACAGACAAGAAAGCAACCACTGGAGTGGGAGAACCTTCATAAACGTCGGGAGTCCACTGGTGGAAAGGAACGGCAGAAATTTTGAAAGCGATCCCGGCAATTACAAAGACAAGAGCGATCGCCAATCCCAGCGATTGACTGCTACTGGCATCGGTAATCCTGGCAGCAATAGTAGTTAAATTAGTCTCTCCTCCCGACAATCCGTACAAAAGAGACACCCCATACAGAAAAATTGCCGAACTAGAAGCACCGATCAGCAAATACTTCAACGCCGCTTCATTAGAACGGGGATCGCGCTTCATATAACCCGTCATGAGATAAGAAGAAATACTTAACATCTCCAGAGAAATAAAAACCATGACTAGCTCGTTTGCCCCTGAGAGGAACATTCCTCCTAAGGTCGCCGTGAGCATAATTGCCATAAATTCTGCTAGAGAAGTGCCCGACTGTTCCACATAACGAATGGACATGGGAATCGTGACGGCAGTAGAAAGGGCTACAATCCCGCGAAAGATAATGCTGAGGTTGTCGCTGTTAAAAGCTCCCAAAAAAGCGATTGGTTCGGGGTTATTCCACTGGAAATAAAGAGCTATTATAGAAGCGAGTAAGCCTGCGATCGCTGCATAAGGTAGCCAGCGAGAAGAACTACGCCCAAAAATCAAATCCCCAATGATGACAACCATCAGGGTAATGATAACAATGCCTTCCGGCAAAATTGTCGCAGCGTTAAGTTGATTGGCAATACTGATAGAAAAATCCATAGGGTTTTCGGTAAAGTCAAAAAATAGCTGTCGGTTAGTCGTTAAAAAAGCTTTACAAAGGATTGTAACCTATAAGCTGTCTTCATCTTGCCGAAATCGAAGTTTGTTGTCTAGAGACAAAGGTAGGAAACTAATGGCAGATGTTGGGCTATGGTTGAGATACAACCGAGGTAGAACAAGAATATTTTTTTAAGCGACTATAACTATATGTTAGGGATATGTTAAAGATAATCACATTCTCTTTCCGACAAACTATTTTATTTTAATTTTATTGCGTTAACTTCAATCTCTATGTCAACTCTGGTCATCGTCGAATCCCCTACCAAAGCGCGTACTATTCGTAATTATTTGCCTGCTGGTTATCAAGTAGAGGCATCGATGGGGCACGTCCGCGACTTACCCTCGTCCGCAGATGAAATCCCAGCTAATTATAAGGGTGAAGCTTGGGCTAATTTAGGAGTTAATGTAGAAAATAATTTTGAGCCAATCTACGTCGTACCCAAAACCAAGAAGAAAGTAGTTCAAGAACTAAAAAACGCCCTCAAAAAAGCGGATGAATTAATCCTGGCAACGGACGAAGATCGCGAAGGAGAAAGTATTAGCTGGCATTTGCTCGAAATACTCAAGCCTAAAGTTCCAGTTAAGCGAATGGTCTTTCATGAAATTACCCGCGAGGCGATTCGAGAAGCCTTACAAAATTGTCGCGATGTGGATGAAGATTTAGTTCACGCTCAAGAAACTCGCCGCATTCTGGATAGGCTTTACGGCTATACCCTTTCCCCTTTACTTTGGAAAAAGATCGCTCGTGGTTTATCTGCCGGACGAGTGCAATCAGTAGCCGTACGTTCGATTGTAGAAAGGGAACGAGAACGCCGTGCTTTCCAATCGGGAAGCTATTGGGATTTAAAAGCCATTCTGCAACAAGAAAAAAGTTCTTTTGAAGCCAGGCCGATCGCTTTAGGTAGTAAAAAACTGGCTACGGGAAGTGATTTTGACCCCAGTACTGGAAGAATTATCGCCGGTAGAGATGTAGTTTTACTCAATGAAGCAGAAGCTAACGCGCTCAAAGAGAGACTCGTTAACAAAACTTGGACGGTTAGTAACACCGAAGAAAAAGCCACTAAAAGAAAGCCAGCCCCACCTTTTACTACTTCCACCTTGCAGCAGGAGGCAAACCGTAAACTAGGAATCTCTGCTAGAGAAACTATGAGCATTGCCCAAAAACTCTACGAACAGGGCTACATTACCTATATGCGGACGGATTCGGTGCATTTATCCGAACAGGCGATCGCGGCAGCGAGAACTTGTGTAGAGCAAATGTATGGCAAAGAATATCTCAGTCCCCAACCCCGTCGTTACAGTACCAAAAGTAAGGCTGCGCAAGAAGCCCACGAAGCCATCCGTCCGGCGGGACAAACATTTCGCACTCCTCAAGAAACCGGGTTGGGAGGACGAGAATTTAGTCTTTACGACCTCATTTGGAAACGGACTGTTGCTTGCCAAATGGCGGAAGCAAGGCTGACTCAGATTACTGTCAATATAGACGTAGAAGATGCCGTTTTTCGTTCCTCCGGCAAACGCATCGATTTTCCCGGCTTTTTTCGCGCCTACGTAGAAGGTTCTGACGATCCCGAAGCAGCTTTAGAAGACCAAGAAATCATCCTGCCCCCTTTAAAAGTAGGAGATACTCCTGCCTGCAAAGAACTAGAGGCAGTAGGACACGAAACCCAACCTCCAGCAAGATATACAGAAGCATCCTTGGTCAAAACTCTTGAAAAAGAAGGTATTGGCAGACCCAGTACTTATGCGAGTATCATAGGCACGATTGTAGACCGAGGCTATGTCCAGATGCGACAAAAAGCCTTAGTTCCTACTTTTACCGCTTTTGCCGTTACCTCCTTACTCGAGAAATACTTTCCCGATTTAGTCGATTTTGGCTTTACCTCCAAAATGGAGCAAACCCTAGATGAAATTGCCACGGGTGAAGCCAAATGGTTGCCTTACCTCAAGCATTTCTATAAAGGAGAAGAGGGCTTAGAAACTCAAGTCAAAGTTAAAGAAAACGAAATTGACTCTACTGTCGCCAAAACCGTTCAACTAGAAAACCTAGATGCTAAAATCCGCATTGGCAAATACGGACCCTATATTGAAGTAGAAAATGGTGATGATGCGATCAAAGCTTCTCTTCCTATAGACTTGACTCCAGCCGATCTCAGTCCCGAACAAGTTCAAATCCTCCTACGTCAGAAAATAGAAGGACCCGATAAGGTAGGATTGCACCCAGAAACGGGGGAACCAATTTTTGTCAAAACAGGACCTTACGGTCCCTACGTACAACTAGGAGAAAAAACAGACGAAAATCCCAAACCCAAACAGACTTCTTTACCCAAAGGAGTAGCACCAGAAGACGTTACTCTAGAAATGGCAGTCGGTTTACTATCCCTTCCCCGTCTGTTGGGAACGCACCCCGAAACCGGTGGCAAAATTAAGGCTAGTTTGGGTAGATTTGGTCCTTATGTCGTACACGAGTACAAAGACGAGGGAGAGAAAAAACAAAAGAAAGACTATCGTTCCCTCAAAGCAGAAGATGACGTATTGACAGTTACCCTCGATCGCGCCCTGGAACTTTTGGCACAACCAAAGCGATCGCGCGGCGGTACTAGCAAAAAACCCCTGCAGGAACTAGGTTCTCACCCTGAAGATAACGAACCAGTAAATATCTATAAAGGACCTTATGGTAACTACATCAAGCATGGCAAGGTTAACGTCGGTATTCCTGAAGGGGAAACAGTAGAAAGTTTGACCCTAGAAAAAGCAGTAAAACTCTTGGCAGAAAAAGCAGCTAGCAAAACTACAAAGCGGAAGTCAGCCAGGAAAAAAACGACGAAAAAATAAGGCAGATTCCATCAATGGTAATTGATAATTGTTAATTGGTAATGGGCTATTTCAGTTATCAATTATCAGTCAAAAATTAGGAGTAGAGACGCGATATATCGCGTCTCTACAAGATCAAGAGTAGGAAGTGAATACTGTTCACTGATAATAGCAATCGCCAATTAGCCCAAATAAAAGATAGCAGATATAAAAAAAAATAATGAGCGAAAAATTTTAAAAACCATGATAATTTTCCCGAAAAAATATAATTTTGTTAAAATTATTTTGTTTGACTAATTATCTGATTTTTTACTCTAACTTTTATATTTTTTTAGTCTACACTAACAATAAAAATTTGCTCGCTAATTATGCCAAACAAGAATTGCATGTATTGTTTTCGAGCTAATTACGCTCATAATTCAGGGAGCAACTAAAAAAATATATATGGAGAGCAAAGCGTTGGAACTGATGGCACTCCAATTTACTCAGTTTTTGGAAGATAATCGCGATCGCAACCCAGCTTATCTTCTACGAGCCGGTGACATTGAACGGATTCATCGAGCAAAAGAGATTTTGATCTACTGTATCATCTCCACTTAATGTCCCACCTATTAAGTTAATTTGTGAGCTAACTTCATCAACTAAATCCTTGGGTTCATCTCGCTCACGTAGCAAAAACCTGTTGACGCTATCATGAGACAAATCTTTCATGATGTCTGCCAAACGTGTACAGCCTGGATATTTCGATTCTGCTAGCAGAAACAACGTATAAGTGTTGAGATCGCACTTGGCGGTAGATGGCTTGGTAGTTGCTCTAATGGTCTGAACCGCCTGTTTTTTCCTAATTTCCCTTTCCTGCATTATTTGTTTAATTTGTCAATGCGTAAGTCCTAACCCGTTTCCGTGTTGAAGTAGGAGATGAAAATCGTCTTATTCTATCTCCCGTCCCTTCCGAGCAACCGTTTTGGGCAACCGCCACTCCCGAAGAACGAGCTGAACGTTGGCATCAGTGGATTCAAAGCCATCAGGATGGTCCCAATCTACCCGATGAAGCCTTAAGACGGGAGAACATTTACGATTAATGGCAGCTTATTTGCTAGATACTAATATTCTACTAAGAAGCAGCGACAACAACTCTCCTTGGCAAATTTTAGCCGATACATCGGTTACACAGCTATTTACAGAAAACCATCAATTGTGGATTACCAGTCAAAACATCATTGAATTTTGGGTTGTGGCAACCCGTCCAGTCAACGTGAATGGCTTGGGATGGAGCGTTAAAAAAACTCTTGCTGAAATCGAGCAAATCCTAAATCAGTTTCCGCAGCTTGAAGAAACGCCACAAGTATTTTTCCATTGGTTGAATCTGGTGACGACTTATCAAATTCAAGGCAAGCGTGTTCATGATGCTCGATTAGTTGCCGTTATGCTGGCACATGGTGTAACCCATTTACTAAATTTAATCCCAATGATTTTAGTAACATAAATGACATTGTTATTGTTCATCCCCAGGCTGTTTCAGAACTAGAGGTGCAAGATTAAATAATTCTCCTTAACACTTGCAAAGGCGATCGCCCCTCTGATGGCGCGATCTTACTCGGTGCGGCAGCACCTGCTACGCAGGATCGCCTCTTAAAACTGTATCAAGAATGGTCGCGGCGATGGAAATCAGAGATTTGTGCGGTGGGGTGCTTGTGGACTTTTGCTCATTTCTATGCAGTTGAAAGTTTCACGACCACGCGAGCTCGTCTTGGGATCAATGCTACGTCCCTACGAGCGAACTTTTTTTTTGTGGGATTAATTCTGCTACTTAATAGCTACTCGCTCTAGCTAAGTTTTCAAACTTAGTTAATTCAGCTTTAAATAATAATTTAACTGTCCCAGTAGGACCATTTCTGTGTTTAACTATCAGTACTTCTGCTAATCCTCGGTCGGGAGTATCGGGATTATAATATTCGTCCCGATACAACATGATCACTAAATCTGCATCTTGCTCGATACTTCCCGATTCTCTTAAATCCGACAACATCGGGCGTTTATTGTTTCTCTGTTCGACCCCTCGACTGAGTTGAGAAAGAGCGATAATGGGAACATTAATTTCTCTGGCTAAACCTTTAAGCGATCGCGTAATTCTGGATAATTCTTGCACTCGGTTGTCGCTACCGCTTCCTTCCATTAGCTGGAGATAATCTAACAAGACCAAACCCAGTTTGTCCTTCTGTTGTCCTTGCAAACGACGGACTTGCGATCGCATTTGCATCACGCTTAAGTTTGCCGTATCGTCGATATAGATAGGTAAATCTGACAGGCTAGCGACAGCATCTGCTAGAGGTTCAAACTCATTTTGACTGATCCGCCCGGAACGCAAGCGATTACTAGCAATTTTGGCTTCACTAGATAATAATCTCTGGGCTAATTGTTCTTTAGACATTTCTAAACTAAAGATAGCCACCGGAAGTTTTTGTTCTTTAGCAATATTGGAGGCAATATTTAAAGCGAAACTAGTTTTGCCCATTGAAGGTCTGCCAGCGATAATAATTAAGTCAGAACGACTAAAACCACTGGTCATGGCATCTAGGTCGTAAAAACCGCAAGGAATGCCCGGAAGGGCTATTTGTTGGTGTAAATTTTCAATTTCGTTAAAAGTTTGTATCAGCGTATCGGAGATCGAGACCAAACCTTGCTGGGGACGTTCCTGAGTCAAACGAAAAATTTTCTGTTCCGATTCGTCCAAAACGGTTTCCAATTCTTCAGTCGCATCGTAACCCAAATCGACAATTTCGTGTCCGGCAGCAATTAACTGACGACGGACATACTTATCCATTATCAATGCGGCATAGCGGTCAATATTGACAGCGGAAACAGTACGGTTGAGTAATTGCGCAAGCTTCGCCGTACCCCCTACTTTATCTAACAATCCGCGATCGGCTAACCAGATACTCACTGACATTAAATCCGTCGGCTTACCCTGACCGTGCAGTACTTGTGCAGCATGATATATTTCTTGATGTGCCTGGACGTAAAAAGCTTCTTTGGTGAGGATATCTGCTACTCGCACCATTGCTTCTGGATCGAGAAGAATACCGCCGAGAATAGATTCTTCCGCCTCGATATTTTGTGGTGGTAAAGCATTTTCTAGTTCATAGTTCATGATTTTTTAAATTGGCAATCGCCGCAATCGGTAACCTGTATCATCCTAAATCTGCTTCACATTCGGAGAGAACTAATAATAATCTAGTACTGACAAAAGTCGAATTAGTGTTTTGCAGTCGACATACAATTGTACTAGGAAGGCGATCCCGCGAATGCGGGTGCTGCCGCACCGCCACTAGCTGCTAAAAGATCGCCAAAATCTAAATCGAAGGTTTTGCGGCTCGAAGGTAATACGCTCAAATATTTCTTTAGTATCTATCATGGCTATTATTCATTCAAATTAAAAATCTCGATGGGTTTAATGTCATCGGCAGGAGTAAAGCCAAAAATACGGGAATAGAAATATAACTCGCTATCTAAAGCTTTTTTGATATTTTCTGCCTGACGGAAACCGTGTCCTTCATCCTCGAACGTAACATAAGCCACCGGTAATCCCTTCTCTTTAATGGCAGCAAACATCATCTCTGCTTGATTGGGTGGAACTACCTTATCTTCTAGTCCTTGGAAAAAAATGACCGGACAAGATAGGCGATCGCTAAAATGAATGGGCGATCGCACTTCATAAAGAGCTTTTTCTTCGGGATAGCGTCCGATTAAACTGTCAAAATAACGAGACTCGAATTTATGGGTTTCTTTAGCCAAAATTTCCAGATCGCTTATCCCATAGTAACTAGCACCTGCTTTGAAGGTATCGCGGAAAGTTAGGGCAGCTAGAGTGGTATAACCTCCAGCACTACTTCCAGTAATAATCAATCTGTCTCCATCGACTTTCCCTTGTTCGACGAGATATTTTGCCCCATTGACGCAATCATCTACATCGACAATCCCCCAATTTTTCTCCAATCGCTGCCGATACTGGCGACCATAACCAATGCTACCGCCATAATTAACATCTAGATAGCTAAAGCCGCGACTAGTCCAGTATTGAATCCGCAAACTCAAACTAACCGAAGCCGCTGCCGTCGGTCCCCCGTGACTTTTGACAATTAGAGGAGGTAATTCTCCCTCAGGTGCCATAAAATCTTTATTTTTAGGTGGATAGTACCAACCATAGGCTGTTAAACCATTTTCTGTCGGAAAAGCGATCGCTTCGGGAACGGATAAATAACGGGGATCGATCTCTAATTCTCCCGCGCGTTTGAGGATTTCTCTTTTGTCCGTCTTTAGAGCGAATTTTACTACTGCTGTTGGTTCGATCGGCGCTCCGGCGATAAACACAGCTTGTCCAGCTTTCGTGGCTTGCACCGAACTAATATCGGTGTAGGGAGTCTCGATTGCCCGAAACTGTTTTGTTTGAGTGTCTATAGTTCCTAGATGCCAGCTTCCATTTTGAGAATAAGTACAAATTATTTCACTATCTGACACAAAAGCATAGGTGGATAAACCAAACACCCAATGAGGATAGGCAAATTCTGCTTCCATCTGATGCAGGGGTTCGATTGTCCCTTCCTCATTACAACGATAAAGATTCCACCAATCAGTTCTATCGCTGGAAAAATATAACCTACTATCAGGCGACCATTTTGGTTCGCAAATAGATTCTGCTTCCCCACCAGCAAGACATTTTGCTTCCTGGAGAGAACCGTCTGCATTCACTTTAGCCAGCCAGAGATAAGTACTATCCCAAGGCATATTAGGAATATTCCAACTCAACCAAGCTAGCTTCTTACCATCGCTACTGAGACGAGGAGAAGAATAAAAATCGCTACCGGAGACTAAAACTTCTATCTTTCCCGTAGCTAAATCGATCGCAATAAGGCTATTTTCTGGATATTGATTTGCTTTGGTATAGTCTTCACAAACGCAAATCAGACGATTTCTTTGCCGATCCAAAATAAAATCCGTGTAGCGCCTCTGGGATTCGGCGGTTAAGGGTTGAGGTTCTTTTCCTAGAGTCTGTTGGTATATTCTGCTGTCGGCATAGTTAGAAAAATAAACAATGCCATCTGCGATCGCCAAGGCACCGCCGCCATATTCGTGTACCCGAGTTCGCACATTAAAAGGTGTTGGAGTAACATCGCTCACCTTGCCATCTTGAGTACGCCTGACCAGAACGTTTCTTCCTTTCTCTACAGGTCGTCCTTCCAGCCAATAAATATCGTCGCCATCAACGGCAACTCCTCCAAGTCCAATCGTTTTTGAGACAATTAGATCGGAAGTGATGGGCGATCGCCAAGAACCAAACGGTGCTACTTGTGGCATAGTCATAAGCTTAGGCTTGCTATCTTTAATTTGGCAAAGACTAACAATAATACTATTGTCTTCTATCTCTACCCTGGGCAATTCATAAAAGTTAGGTGTAAGATTGAGGCACCCAAATCTCGCGGTTAACTATTTAGTTATGAAAACAGATATTGAGTAATTCACCAAACTATTTTTTATAAGTAAATTCTTTTTCTGTATCTCTTAGTTTCCAAGTCAATTTATACTTGTCGAAATCAATGGGGCGAAGTACATACTAGTACATCGCGGTAGAAATAAAGCTACCATTCCCAATGAACGAAATGCTTGATTTATAAGCTTTTTTACTTTTTACTTCCGCACGGCGGTACTAGTCGCACTTATGCTTTATTATCGCTTTCCTTTATTTTTTGCTGTTGGTACTATTTGTGTAGGCTTAACTTGTGGTAACGGTTGGGCTATAGCTTTGGATTCGCAAAAGCTCGAATCGATAGCACAAACAGTAGATAATGCAGATACAGGCAACAAAGCAGCAACTCCGATAGAAGGCTTGGACTACGAAAGCCTAATGCAAGCCGGTCATGCAGCCAACAAAAACAGAGATTATCTCACTGCTTTAGCGTACTTTCAGAAAGCCTTGGCTTTGCGTCCCGATGATTTTTCTGCTCGACAAGCGGTTCGTAATGTCACCAGTTATGCTTTTGACAATTATATGCAAGCTGGTTATGCTGCTGACAGAAATAGAGACTATCAAACTGCTTTAGAAAATTTTCAGAAAGCCCAACAAATAAGACCCAATTCTTTTTATGCCCAACAAGCAGCACGTAATGTTACTAATTATCTAGCAACTAGTGCCGAGCCAAACAATAATACTCAAACTAGCAAATCACAAAACGACTTAAACTTTTCGTTGTTGCTACTAGGTTTAGTGGCAAGCATCGGCGTAGCAGTAGGAGTTTTATTCTTATTATTAAAAAAGCCCAATCTACCAGAAGAAGATACTGCTACAAAAGAGCTTGAAAAAACAGGGGAATTTCCCCAGTCGTTATCTTCTCGGGTAGAAAATAACTCAGAGGAACTAAAGCCTGACAAGGCAATAGCTAACTCTAAACTTCCACCCATACAAGCAGATGCTCCAATGGAAGTGACTAATAATCAAGATACTGCCAAAGATAATCTTGCTTCAAACCCGTCAACTGCTTCCGAGGGTTCAAATTTAGATAGACTAGCATCAATTGGGCAACAGACAGAAGATGAATCTTTTCTAGTACCGTCAAGCGCGAGTATTTCTAAATTAGATCTCGTTTCCGAACTAATCCAAGATTTGCAACGGGGCGATCGCGCTACTCGTCGCCAAAGTATTTGGGAACTGGCACAAAAAGCTGATTCTAGAGCAATGAAGCCTTTAGTAGAGTTAATGGTAGATGCCAATTCCCAGGAACAAAGCTTGATTTTGGAGGCGATGACCCAAATTGTCAGTCGTACTCTCAAGCCTATGAATCAAGCATTAATGCTTTCTTTAGAAAATGAAAATTCTCAAGTACGACAAAATGCCATTAGAGATTTAACTACAATCTATGAACTCATGGCTCAAGTCACTCGACGATTAGCGCGAGCAGTAGAAGATTCGGATACGGAAGTTCAAGAGACGGCTAAGTGGGCAATAAAACAACTAGATAAAATGGCTCCAGTTCCCTGGGAAGAGAAAACCGCAGCAGAAAATAAAGCTAATGCTGCCGATGTTCTTAGTTAACCCTCAAAAAGCTGTTCGTAGTAAATAAAAAATTTGACTTTTGCTCTTATGAGAGACTTCAATTAACCGTTCCGCTCAGGGGAGAACTAGCAGTAGCATATTGTTTGATAGGAATTCTTCCTGCCAGATAAGCCAATCTACCTGCTTCTGTCGCTAATCCCATTGCCCGCGCCATAGCTACGGGATTCTTGGCTAGAGCGATCGCGCTGTTAATTAACAAAGCATCTGCCCCCAATTCCATTGCCTCAGATGCTTCGCTAGGGGTACCAATTCCTGCATCTACTACTACAGGTACTTTTGCCTCTTCGATAATGATGGCGATATTAGCGGCATTTTTAATTCCCTGTCCCGAACCAATGGGAGAACCTAAGGGCATTACCGTCGCGCAACCAACTTCTTCAAGGCGTTTGGCTAGCAGGGGATCGGCATTGATATAGGGCAGGACGGCAAATCCTTCTTTTACTAATTGTTCGGAGGCTTCTAAAGTGCCAATGGGATCTGGTAATAAATATTTGGGGTCGGGGATAACTTCTAATTTGACGAAATTATTATCCTCCTGTCCCAACAATTTTGCCATTTCTCTACCCAACCGCGCTACTCTGACTGCTTCTTCTGCGGTTTGGCAGCCAGCGGTATTGGGCAGCATCCAAATTTTCTGCCAATCTATAGCTTGGGCTAATCCTTCATGTCCGGGGGCTTTTGTTTGTACCCGCCGCACCGCTACGGTGACAATCTCGCAGCCGCTAGCAAGTACACTTTGTTGCATTACTTCAAGATCGGGGTATTTCCCCGTGCCAGTCATCAAACGAGAATTAAAAGTGTGTCCGGCAATGGTTAGTCGATCTTGTTGATTTGGCAAATTGAGGTTAGGGGTCAGGGAAGAATTTGGCTTTTCTTTGATTTGAAAAGGCAATTTATGACGGGGCGTACAAGTCGAGGACGCAATGCCCGAATGCGAACCGTTATTTACTGAGGTGGAATTGCGATCGGAATTGGCAAGATAAGCCGTAGATTGAGAATTAAAACGCTGCCAACTAAAGTGAGACAAAAGAGGATCGGCTTTTTGTGCCAAAATCAAATCTGCTAATAATGATGCCGTTCCGGGGGCAAGCAAAATGCCGTTGCGATGATGCCCCGTTGCCAACCATAAGTTTTCACAGGAACTAGCACCCAAAATCGGCAATTGGTCGGGAGTGGTGGGACGAAATCCCCACCAAAATTCTTCTATTGGCCAATCAGCTACAGCTGGATAGAGTTTAATTGCTCGCTCTAGTAATGCTTTGATTCCTTCAGGATTGTTATGGGGAGACCAACCCACTTCTTCTACGGTTGCGCCAATAACTAAACGTCCGTCTTGACGCGGTACGAGATAAGTATCGGGACCATATAAAATTCTTTGTAAAGGTAAGGGTTGGTGAGCTTCTCTTGGCATTCTCACCGACAGCATTTGTCCTTTGACTGGACGTATGGGTAAGGGTAATAACTGACTCGACCACGCACCACTAGCTAAGATATAATGCCCGGCATCGAGTTCGCCCTCAGAAGTAAGAACGCTTCGGACTTTGCCTTGTTGTTGTCCAATTGCAGTTACGCTCACTCCTTCTTTTAGGTCAACTCCTAAAGTGCGAGCTGCCTGTAGCAAGGATTTCATCAAGTTACAGCTATCGATTTGAGCATCTTCGGGGTACCACCACCCACCTACTACCTCTGTCCCCAATCCTGGTTGATAGAGTTCGATCGCCTTTCGTTCTAACCAAATCTTACTAGAATTAGCCGCTGGCGTAGACGAAGGTAGTTCGTAAACGGGAGCTAAGATACCACAGGGCCAATAACCCGTATTAACTCCCGATAATTCTTCTAGCTTGCGAATCCATTCGGGATATAACCACCGCGACTTGAGACACAAATCCAACATTGGCTCGCAAACGATTTCTTCTGCCATGGGAGCTAGCATTCCTGCAGCAGCTTGTCCAGCAGCTTGCCCAAAGTCCCGACTGACGACGGTAACGATAGCCCCTCTTAGCTTTAGTTCCACTGCGATCGCCAACCCAATTACGCCACCACCAATAATGAGAATCTCCTTTGCTGTTTTCATGTCCTCAAGTCTGCGTCAATCTCGACTTTCTGTTTCCAATGGTAATCTATTTTTCCCATACTCCTCTGCTTCAGGGCAAATATTTTTGTACTACTTGCCAGCCTGTTAGGGAGACAAAAATCAAGCTTCCAAATAGAGTGATATTCGTGGCAATATGTAGCGATCGCGCCCAAAAATGCTTGGAGCCAATTTGGGTTGCACTCCAAGCCGACAAAAAAACCAACCCCACTACCAATACTCCGGCAATTAGATGGGGTGAGTGACTCAAACTGCCGTAATATCCTAAAGTACCTACTAAGCCAATAGCTAGCAGAAGCAGTACCAGGGAAACAATTACTATCCCAGACAAATAGTGGAAGGTTCTTAACCAAACGGGACGGCTAACTTTAGCCGTACGGCAATAAAACATCCAGACACCGGAAATAGCAAGCAACCCATAGGCAACAAGGACGAAACCCATTGACCAAGCGGCAATTTTCCAAAGCCAGAGAAAGGAAGGTAAATCCAAATTTGCTTGCTCCTAACTCTTCATTTAAAGAATAGTCTAAGTCTTAATTGCCTGCTCAAAAAAAAATACAAGGGTTGCTACTACTAACAACCCTCAAGTATTTATTTAATTGTCGATTAAATACTGCTAACTTAAATCATACATTCACGACAATTTCTAAGGGCATTACCTTATTTAGATGATTTTTATTTTCAGTTTCTGTCTTTTGTTTTTTATCACTTTTTTGAGCAACAGTTTCTGTTTTTTCTTTTTCTGATTGTCGATTGGCATTATTTTCCTTAACATAAAGACGCTCGCAGGGGATCGTATCTGATAAAATTGCGCTCGCCATCATGCCCGTATGAATCTCTAACAATGCATCTGGCACCGCTTCAAACACCAATCTTTGTCCGGGAAAAACTACTCGCTCAAAGTACCAATTAGGGATATTAGTGATGCGAGCAATTTGAATTTGACTGGTGGCATTGACATAGCAGCACAGAATGCTATCTTTTCCATTTTGTGGAATGGGATCGAGTATTTGAGACATAATATTGAAGCGTTTTTAAACTTAGTTTGCTATTACTTTTGATAAGTTAACACTTTCCGATCCCGACTAGCTGTAAAGGAAAATACCGATCGCGACTTAAATTCCTGCCTTTAACGAGCTTTTATGATAATATAGATTTTTTTAATGTTTATAGCTGTATCGATGCTATGGGGCTATTTAATACCTTTATAGCTGGGCATAGCTAACTATAGATCGATAAAACTTTAATTTAGCATCTCTTCAGATAAATAATCAAGCTAGAGTGGGGGATCGTTGCGTAGTTGATTGCGATCGATAATCTAGCTACAGTTAAATTATGTAAAAAAACTTAGTCGATCTTACCCATAATCATTTTTGAAAAAATTAAAAGCAATAAATAAATCTATATAACTATGAACCAACGGATTCTTTATGTTCGTCTTCCCTGTAACCCAATTTTTCCCATTGGTGTTGTTTATCTAGCAGATCTCGTTCATAAACTTTTTCCCACAGTAAAACAAAAAATATTCGACTTGGGAACGATACCGCCGTTAGACTTCAATCAAGCCTTAGATCGCTGTATCGACCAATTCAAACCGACTTTAGTCGTCTTTTCTTGGCGAGATATTCAAATCTATGCACCAGTAGGTGGTAGAGGAGGAAACCCCCTCCAAAACGCTTTTGAATTTTACTATGCTAAAAATCCTTTGGTCAGACTAAGAGGGGCTTTAGGAGGATTTAAAGTAGCTACAGCTTACTACGGTGAATTAGGGCGCAATCTAGGACTCATTCGTCGAGGACTCAAAAGAGCGCGTAGATATTACCCAACAGTTCGGCTCGTTGTTGGTGGCGGTGCAGTTAGTGTTTTCTACGAACAATTAAAACACAAATTGCCTAAAGGAACGATTGTTTCTGTAGGAGAAGGGGAAGTATTACTAGAAAGACTGCTCAGAGGTCAAGATTTTAGCGATCAGCGTTGTTATGTAGTGGGAGAAACTGAACCGAGAAAACGCTTGATCCACGAAAACCCCACTCCCATTGAAAAAACTGCCTGTAACTACAATTACATCCAGAGTATATGGTCGGAATTTGATTACTATCTTCAAGAAAACGATTTTTATATCGGCGTACAGACTAAACGAGGTTGTCCTCATAATTGCTGCTACTGCGTTTATACGGTTGTAGAAGGAAAACAGGTAAGAATTAACCCAGCTGACGAAGTAGTAGAGGAAATGCGTCAACTCTACGATAGAGGCATTCGTAACTTCTGGTTTACCGATGCACAGTTTATTCCTGCCCGGAGATTTATTCCCGATGCGGTGGAACTGTTGCAGAAAATCCTTGAGGCTGGTATGAAAGATATTCATTGGGCTGCTTATATTCGTGCCGATAACCTCACTCCCGAATTGTGCGACTTAATGGTTAAAACGGGAATGAACTATTTTGAAATCGGAATCACCAGCGGTTCTCAAGAATTAGTTCGGAAAATGCGGATGGGTTACAATCTCCGCACGGTATTACAAAACTGTCGTGATTTAAAAGAGGCTGGATTTCAGGATCTCGTTTCTGTTAACTACTCTTTTAACGTTATCGATGAAACCTACGACACGATTCGGCAAACCATTGCTTATCACCGAGAACTAGAGTGTATTTTTGGCGCGGATAAAGTAGAACCAGCGATTTTCTTTATTGGCTTGCAGCCCCATACGCACTTAGAGGAGTATGCCTTTAAAAATAATATCCTCAAACCAGGATATAACCCCATGAGCTTGATGCCGTGGACTGCTAAAAAACTGCTTTGGAATCCCGAACCTCTGGGTTCATTTTTTGGTGAAGTTTGTCTCCAAGCTTGGCAACAAAACCCCAATGACTTTGGACGAGAAGTAATGAAAATTTTGGAAGAAAAGCTTGGTTGCGCTCCTTTGGAAGAAGCCTTGACTGCTCCTATAGAGAGCAAAAATAAAGAATTGGTTACAGCGTAGTATATATATAGTCATTCTCACTTGACTGAAATACACACAAAGTTCAGAGCGAACGGCCGTTCGCCCATACAAACTAAGCCCAAGCCCTGAAGAAGTGAAGGGGACAGCTAATGTGTTCAAAAAAGAAAATAGTTTTTAAGGCGCGAACTGCAAACCATTTAATCATCCCTCGCTAATTGTTAAATATGCTGGAAGGCTCGATTTTACAAAAACTAGGAACCGCCCATCGTCAGAGTAAAAAACCGCTCAATTTGGGAGTTTATTACAAAAATACTCTAGTAGCTCTCTGTCACGCTTTGGAGGACTTTATTTTAGAATCTGAAAGTCCTCCGTTGATGATTAGTGCCTTCCAGCGAGGAAAATGGTATCTGCAAGAAGCAGAACGTTATGAAGAGATAGCCGAAAAAGCCCTTCAGATCGCGATTATGGCTGCACCAGATACGGGTTTTGAATCTCATGGCACCAATCAAAAGAAAAATGTCGCTTTGGTAAGTTTAAAGCCTGAAGATCCCGTAGCGCAGGAGTGGCACTTGATGATTTTATCGCCAACCTATACGGCAATGGTTTTATGTCAAGAACTATCGGAAGCCGATTATGGTGTTGGAGGTAAACCCAAAGAAGATCTAGAAAGAAAATTCTATGGTTTATGGACTTTTGAGCCGGAATTAGTTAGAGAAGCAGTAGAATTGGCGATCGCCCACATAGCTAATTATGACCCAGAGTTAGCCAAGACTCTTACCGCCAAAGTAGAGAACATGACTGCAGAATTTGGGTCCCAGCAACGGGACGATCTCGGTGCAGTCGTCTCGCGAGTAGTTGATTATCTCCAAACTTGTCAGCAAAATCTTCATCAACCAGAACGAGCATCTACTTTGTCTTTATTTCAAGCGTTAGACGATAATATTGTTTCCAATGAAATGCAGGCATTTTTACGTATGGCACAGCTAATCGACCGAACCGATGTCAGTAACCCGATGGCGGCATCGGAAGTAGCCTCCCTTGCCGAAGCGATGGGACAACTATTAGATTTACCTGCTTGGCAAATAAAACGCTTGCGTCTGGCTGGATTATTGCATCGGCTTGCATTTCCAAAAACTGCCAAACCAGAGGTAAAACAGTCTCCTGCCCAACAGCAAGTCTTAGAGCAGCAACAAAAGTTACCCAAAGCATCAGTATTGCGTATTATGCCTCAGCTAGAAGCGATCGCCAACATTATTGCTCATCAGACCGAATTGTGGGACGGTTCTGGTGCTCCCGATGGTCTAGCTTACGATAGCATTCCGTTAGAATCGAGGATTATCCGCTTGGTTGCCGATTTTCAAGATAAAGTAACTCGATATAGTCAAGCAGAATCCGAGACTCCCTCTCTCACTCAAGCTTTGACAGATTGTCAAGAAGGTTCGGGACAAATCTACGATCCCAAATTAGTCGAAGCATTAAACTTACTGGTAATGGGCATGCAGCAAGGTATGAGCCTTCAAGCCTATCAACCGAAGATTGCTGCGGGAATGTGGCTGCTCGATCTAGAGCCTGTAGAAGAAAATCAACCTGTAATTGATAATTGATAATTGAGAATTGATAATTATGAATTATCCATTGACTTTATGATTCCTAATTTTTAACTTATAACTTATCCCTTTGGTCTCAATCCTCCTCTTCTATTAAGTGGAGAACAGTTAAGGAGGGGTCTAAATCCCATCCCTTTTTAAACTACCTTCTGCCCTCTGCCTTCTGCCTTATTTAACTTTTGACTTTTATTCTAATGACCAAAATAGAAATAATTCGCGCGGGACAAGAAAAACATTTTCCAGGTGTAGATTTAGAAGACGAAGATCTTTCTGATTGTCAGTTAGAACAAATTAATCTAGCCGGCGCTAATTTAGTAGGTACAGACTTTTCTCGCTCTAATCTTAAGGGAGCGAGATTAGATGGAGCTAATCTTTTGGGTGCCCAGCTCAATCTAGCGGATGTTAGGGCCAATCTCGTAGGTGCTAACTTGATGCAAGCAGACTTAAGTAATGCTGACTTACGAGGAAGTAATCTTCGTGGGGTTAATTTAATGGGGGCTAAACTAGTTCGAGCATCATTAGCAGGAGCTTTTTTGAGCGGTGCAAATCTAACAGGAGTGAACCTCGAAGGCGTCGATCTGCGCGGTACTGACCTGAGAGGTGTAAATTTGAACAGTGCTAATCTCAAAGGAGCTAATCTAGCTCAAGCCGATCTCCAAGGTGCTAACTTAAGCGAAGCTAATTTAGAAGAAGCAGATTTAAGAGGAGCAAATTTGGCTGGAGCCAATTTAGCCGGAGCGAATTTACTCTGTGCCGAACTAGAGAGAGCTAACATAGTCGGCATTACCCTAGACCGAAGAGTCTGTTTGTTGGGTACTTCTCTATCCAAAACAGCCTCATAAAATTTTCATTTGGAAACCCATGCGAAACACGCCGTGGAACGCAGCACTGTTTCATTCTAGAGTTAAAAGATGAATCTTTCCCCAATAAAAACTGAATTCTTAGTGCCAGCAACTTTGCTTGGGAGGAAAACAAAACCTTGGCTGCCCTTGCTTCAGTATTAATTGTACTGACCTTATCCTTACTAATTAATCGTATTGCCACGATAGCATTAACTCTTACTGGCTTATCCCTTGAAGCAGCAAGCTTTCAGGCCCGTTCGGCATTCACGGGTGTAGGTTTTACTACGAATGAGGCAGAGCAAATTGTTACTCATCCCGTACGACGACGAATTATTATGTTGTTAATGTTACTTGGCAATGCTGGAGTAGTGACGGCGATTTCCTCGTTGTTACTGACATTTATTACTGCGGTCGGTCCGAGGGAATGGCTACTGCGCCTGCTGATATTAGGGATTGGTCTTTTTATCTTATGGTTTCTAGCTCGCAGTAGATGGATTAACCGTTACCTATCACGGCTAGTTTGCTGGGCATTGCGACGCTGGACTCGTCTTGATGTCCGCGATTACACCAGTCTGCTCCATCTCTCTGGCGAATATACCGTAACAGAGCTAGAAGTGCAACCTAACGATTGGCTGGCGAATCGACAGTTGAATGATTTGAATTTAAGACAAGAAGGGATCGTAGTACTGGGAATTCATCGAGCTAATGGTCGCTATGTCGGCGCACCGAAAGGAAATACTTGGATTCGTCCTTACGATAATCTGATCTTATATGGCAAGTTAGCTTTGCTAGATAAATTAGACCAACGCAGTGCCGATTTGGCTGGCGAACAAGCTCACCGCGAGGCAGTTGCCGAACAGAAACGGATGCTAGCAAAACAGGATAGGGAAGAGGCAAGAGATGAGGCAAAACAGAGGCAAAAAGGCAGCTATTGAGTTTAAGTGAATTTTGTAATTTGTTTCCCTTGACGGCGATCGCCTTTTCATCTTCTTCCATTTCGGGGATGAATTACTCGGCAAAAAGAATTTATTCATTTTCTTTTGGAAACCCGCGCGAAACAGGCTGTGGGTTGCTTACAATTAAGTTTAAAATTTTTTCTTGTCAATCAATGCAATTTGCTTCTTTTTATCCTTTTCTATATCAAATCTTAAAACCAGCTTTCCCGAATTGTCTTTGGAGTGGTGCGCTCGACAAAAAAGCGATCGCACTTACTTTTGATGATGGCCCGCATCCAGATTATACGCTTCCTCTGTTAAAGATTTTAGAACGCTATCAAATTAGTGCCAGCTTTTTTTTTCTTGGTGTTTGTGTCGAACGCAATCCTAGTTTGGCTAGAGAAGTTAAAGAAAGAGGACACTGGGTTGGTTTACACGGCTATGACCATCGTTCTTTTCCTTTATTAACTCCAGTAGAGCTAAAAACAAGTCTTCTTAGAACACAAAATGCTATTGCTGCAGCTTGCCAGCTCAATCCCGAGCAAATTCGTGATGTTCGACCTCCTAATGGTCTCTTTACACCGAAAATTTTAACTCTTTTACATCAATGGAATTATCGTCCGGTTATGTGGAGTGTCGTTCCAGAAGATTGGGTATCTCCGGGAATTTCTGTCGTCGCTCAAAGAGTTTTGCAGCAAGTAACTAATGGCTCTCTAATTGTTTTACATGATGGCTACTGCGGTGGTCGAGACGTGGCACAGATTGTCGATTATTTGGTTCCTCGATTACAACAGCAAGGCTATTATTTCGTAACTGTCGATTCGTTTTAGTACACGGGTATTCAAAAGAAATTTTTGACACTCAGTACTTCAAACTATCTCAGCAAAATATTAAACATAAATTTACAGATGCCATTTTTCGTTAAATTGCTTACAATGCCATAGAGGAATACACTAAAGTCAACTTGAATATTTCTTTACACGTTTCATGCATAAAAAGAATAACTCCTGCAAAATCTTTACCAAACTAGGTATAAACGAGGCTAAGATCGGAAAGAATTCTTTAATTGCTAGTCAATAATACTCACGATTAGCTAACTTAGTTTCATCAAAACTAAGTTAACCTAAGAACAGTTTGCGTATTTACCACTAAACCAAGTGGCAGTCTATATAAATGGACGAACCAGATAAACCAAATGAAAGTCCATGACCAAAACTAAGAGCTGACAATATTTCTTACTGAAGGAGCAAGAGGAAAACGGCATGACGCAGGCTAATGAAGTACTTGCAACTCTTACCCGTCCAAATAACGAATGGGAACTTCTAATTGAAGAAGATAGCGAGCAACTCGAAGATCGATTAACCATAGAAGAATCAGCTAATAGCAAAGCTAAAAAGCTGACAGCTACTCGTCGTCGAGAGCAGGGTAAAAAAAAGCCTTATACAGAAGACTCTATTCGGATTTATTTACAAGAAATTGGTCGAATTAGATTATTGCGGGCAGAAGAAGAAATAGAACTTGCCCGCAAAATTGCAGATTTACTTGAATTAGAACGAATTCGGGAAAGATTAGAGCAACGTCTAGAAAAAATTCCTAGCGATGCAGAGTGGGCAGCAGAAGTGGGCATGGCTATACCTCAGTTTCGCCGTCGTTTGTTTCTGGGCAGACGAGCTAAAGACAAAATGGTACAGTCCAACCTGCGTTTGGTAGTTTCTATCGCTAAAAAATATATGAATCGGGGTTTATCCTTTCAAGATTTAATTCAGGAAGGTTCTCTCGGTTTAATTAGGGCAGCAGAGAAATTCGACCACGAAAAAGGTTATAAATTCTCTACCTATGCTACTTGGTGGATCCGACAGGCCATTACTCGGGCGATCGCCGATCAATCTCGAACTATCCGCCTGCCCGTTCATCTCTATGAAACCATATCTCGGATCAAGAAAACAACCAAACTTCTCTCCCAAGAAATGGGGCGCAAACCTACCGAGGAAGAAATTGCCACTCGCATGGAAATGACCATCGAGAAGCTGCGGTTTATTGCTAAATCTGCTCAATTACCTATTTCTTTAGAAACTCCTATCGGTAAAGAAGAAGATTCGCGCTTGGGTGATTTCATCGAAGCTGACGGCGAAACTCCAGAAGATCAAGTTTCCAAAAGTTTACTGAGAGAAGACTTGGAAAATGTCCTCGATACTCTCAGCCCCCGCGAACGCGACGTTTTACGTTTGCGTTATGGCTTAGATGATGGTCGCATGAAGACTTTAGAAGAAATTGGTCAGATTTTTAATGTGACCCGGGAGCGCATTCGGCAAATTGAAGCTAAAGCTTTACGCAAGCTGCGTCATCCCAATCGCAATAGTATCTTGAAAGAGTATATTCGTTAATTGTCTGTAGAAATGGGTAATCGTGAGTATATCGATTATCCAATTCAATTAAATTAAAGTGAAAAATAGTTAGCTCACTAAGACGCAAAGGCAGGAAAAAGTTGACTTTTTGCCTCAAAGTCTTAGTGTTTTATAATTTTAGGAGAACGTCAAAAGTTACCAAACATCGCCTTTAAACTTGTTGAATTGACTGGCAATTGCTACTATTTAACGAATTCCTCGCTACGCGCACCTGCGATGAGATAGCGAGGTCAGGGTCTATCCGTAACTGTGTGTCTCTATGTACTTTTTCAGAATAGCTAAGGGCGCACCTCCAGCAGACCTAATATATAGTGGTTTTCCCCACAAGCCTTTTCTACAAAATTTCACCAATTCAGGAAATTCTTTTCTCCAAATTCTACTAGTAGCCGATTTTAGCGAACCTAGCAGTTGGAATAAATGTTGTTTGGATGTATGTCTATCAATTAATTAAAACACCACTGAGATATGCTGATGATATTAGCCAGAGACAAACTTTAGCTGCTCGATTGCAAGTGCCCCTTTTCTTCAGCGACCAGAATTATGTCCCACTGTTGGTCGAATAGCCGAGTGGATTTTACAGGCTCAGTATCTCACTCAAACAGGCAATACTGATAAAAATGATTAAGTTTTTTGCTTCTCTATGCGACGCTTTTTTAAAGCTAATTAAAAAATGAATATTTTTCAGCAAATTGCTTTAAACTTTCGGATTATCAAACTGCGGCGTTTTTTAGGTTCTTGGTATTATTCCTGGCAACGCGATCGCTGGGAGCGACAGTTTTCTTCTCCTACCGCAGAAACTCCAGTAGAACCAGGAAAACTTTTGGACACCGAACGAACGAATAGAGGCGGACGGTTTCGTTTTGAAAATGCCGAACTAGAAATTAGTTTCTTGTCAACCGAATTAGTCAGAATAGACTGGCAGCCGGGAAAACTCCCTATTCCCTATGGCATTGCCCGCGATGATTGGGAGGTAGTGGAAACACAATTAGATAAAAAAGATGATGGAGTTATCGTCTCTAGTTCTGCCCTAAAAATAATTGTTAGTTCAGATGGTTCTTTGGAATGGCAAGATACACGAGGAAAGATAATCCGACAAGAATTACCTCCCCAGCGTCAAGGGGAAGCCTGGCGACATCGAGGACAACTACGTCCTGAAGAACGCATCTACGGTTTGGGAGAACGGGCAGCCCCTCTAAATTTAAGAACCGAGCGCGGTAAAAATTACCGAATGTGGAACTATGATGCTGGCGGATTCTATGGTCCCGGAACCGACCCCCTTTACCTATGTATTCCTGTATATATAGGTCTGCACCTACAAGGCAGTTACTTAATTTTTTATGAAAATACTTATTCCGGCGACTTTACCCTAGACGAACTCGCTACAGCCTACTTTGAAGGTGGAGCATTACGTTATTACCTAACTATAGGCGAACCGACAAAGTTACTGAAAAGCTACACCCAATTGACCGGACACCCTCCTTTACCTCCCCGTTGGGTATTTGGCTATCATCAGTCTCGCTGGGGTTATGAAACCGAAGAGGAAGTTCGCAAAACAGTAGAGGGATTTAAAATCTATGACCTACCTTTGAGTGCAATTCATTTAGATATCGACTGCAAAGATAACTTTCGCTCTTTTACCATCGATCCCGATCGCTTTCCCAAAATTAGAGATTTTAACCGAGAACTAGCCGCTAAAGAAGTGCGGCTGATTGCCATCGTTAATCCAGGAGTAAAGGCAGAACGCAATGGCAAACTCTACCGCGAGGGTATTGCCCAAGAAGTGTTTTGCACCCTTCCCAATGGCAAAGTAGTTTATGCCCCCGTTTGGCCTGGAATGTGTGCTTTTCCCGATTTTACTAATCCCCTAGCCCGTCATTGGTGGAGTCGTCAGTACGATTATCTTCTCGATTTGGGAATAACTGGTTTTTGGCACGATATGAACGAACCGGGAGTTTTTCCCCTTTGGGGAGATGCTACCTTACCGCGACCGACTCGGCACTTTCTGGAAGGCAGGGGAGGCGATCACGTAGAAGCGCACAATGTTTACGGATTGCTGCAAGCGCGATCGGGGTACGAAGCTTTAAGAGAGTATCAACCCCAGCGACGACCTTTTATTGTCTCGCGTTCTGGTTGGGCTGGACTGCAACGTTATGCCTGGACTTGGACGGGAGATGTCGAAACCAGTTGGCAGGGGTTGCGACAAACGATACCGACGGTACTGGGAATGAGTCTGTCAGGAATTCCTTATACGGGTCCCGACATTGGCGGTTTTAAAGGTAATCCTTCGCCCGAACTGTATTTGCGGTGGTTTCAAATGGCGACTTTTTTACCCTTCTGTCGAACTCACTCGGCTAATAATGTTAAGCCTCGCACTCCTTGGAGTTATGAGCAACAAACTCTCAATATCGTCCGCGAGTTTTTGCAGTTGCGCTATAAATTAATTCCCTATCTCTACACTTTAGCTTGGGAAGCAAGTCAGAAAGGTTATCCTCCCGTTCGCCCCCTTTTTTGGACGTACGAGCAAGACCAAAAACTATGGGACATCGATGATGCATTTTTTTTAGGGGATGCTTTTCTGGTTTGTCCGATTTTGGAAGAGGGAGCGCGGCAAAGGGAAGTAATTGTACCTCAAGGACATTGGTATGGGTTTTGGAACGATACAGTTATCGAAGGAGGAAAGAAACTTACTTTTGATGCTCCGCTAAAGCAGATTCCGCTGCTGGTAAAAGCAGGCAGTATCATTCCCACTGAAGAAGGCGATTTACTGATCCTTCATCTCTATGCACCAGTCAAGGAAGGAACTAGTATCGGCTACCTCTACAGCGATGCCGGGGATGGATACGGCGATTGGCGCATCGATAATTTTGAGCTAACGCGATCGCCTGAAGGTTTAGAGCTGATCTGGGAGCAACAAGAGAATTATACTTTTCCTTACAAACAAGTGCAGATTTGTTGCCACGGAATCGAACTACAGCAAGCTTGGCTCGACGAGCAAGAGGTGAAAGTTGAAAGGCGAAAAATAAATTGTCAGCCTTTTAGACAAGCCCGCTTATTAATAGTGTAGTGTACAGTTAAGTTTGAATAACCACCTTTAAAACGAGAAGAGATTTATGACCGTATTAATGAACAATAGGTAATTATTAAAAGTGAGAAATAATCACGAGGTAGAGGGATGGTTTACAGGGATTTTAGCCTTGCTGGAGTTAAAAATGAATTTGGTTTAACTTTAGATGAAAGCCATAATTTATTTGCTGATATCAAACCAGTATTGCCATCTGCAACTTTTAAAACTCTTCTCAGTGATTACATTCCGTTAGCCACATCTATTTCCACTGAAAAAGCTAGGTCTGAATTTTTAATTGCACCAGTTCTAGCAGAGGTAAGACGGTTGTTAAATAATCAAATTTCCCTTTTTTCTGGTAATGAGTTTAATGTTGATGCAGAAAGAGGTTTACACGGTTTTTGTGATTATATTATTAGTGGTTCTAAAGAACAACTTTTTATTACTGCTCCGGTAACTATAGTTTAATTTATAAATATAAAACGTTTTTTGATAATTTTGAGTTAACCAATGTGCCAAATACCCAATCAGTCACTGTAAAGATAGCCCAAATGTTCGTAGGCTGCCTCCGTAGCGATTCTACCCCGATGAGTGCGATGGAGATAACCAATTTGAAGAAGATAGGGTTCGTATACTTCCTCAATTGTTTTGGTATCTTCGCCAGTGGCAGCAGCGATCGCTTCTACACCAACCGGACCCCCCTGAAATTGCTCGATAATGGTACTCAAAACTAAACGATCGGTCCAATCTAAACCGCACGAGTCTACATTAAAAATATCCAAGGCTTCTGCTGCTAATTGGGCGGTAATTAAATCGGCGGGTTTGACATGAGCGTAATCCCGTACCCGACGCAGCAAACGATTGGCGATGCGAGGCGTACCGCGAGAACGACGGGCAATTTCGATCGCACCTTCTGAAGTAATAGAAGTTTGGAGAATCTCTGCACTACGTCGAACAATTAAAGTGAGTTCATCGGGTTCGTAGAAGCGCAATCTGTGGATCATGCCAAAGCGATCGCGCAGAGGAGATGTCAGAGAACCTACTTTCGTGGTTGCGCCGATGAGAGTAAAAGGAGGCAGGGGAATACTGCGAGTTTTAGCACTTTGACCTTTACCAATAGTAATATCGAGGCGATAATCTTCCATAGCCGGATAAAGAAGTTCTTCCGTCATCCGATTGAGACGATGAATTTCGTCAATAAAGAGGATATCCCCTGGTTTGAGATTGATTAATAATCCCGTAATGTCGCGCGGGCGTTCTAAGGCTGGAGCGGCGGTAATTTTGCAGTTGACTCCCATTTCTGCAGCTAAAATCAGCGACATGGTCGTTTTGCCCAAGCCAGGAGGACCGTAAAGTAACAAGTGATCTAATGGTTCTTGTCGGGCTTTAGCAGCAGCGATCGCGATCCCTATTACTTGTTTGAGGTCTTTTTGTCCGATATAGTCAGCCAATCGCTGAGGTCGAATACTATCTTCGCTGCTTTCTGCTTCTTCGGTAGTAGCGGCAGCAGACAATAGATGAGCTTGTTGCTCTAATTTTTCTACTTGTGGTAACGAAGGGCGATTTCGGGGTGAACTAGATTTTTGAGGAGTAGAAGAGCCATATTGGTCCGAAGATTTTTTGATCGCCATACCAATCTTTCATTTCCTAAGTAAAGACTAAAAATAGTAACATCTTCTCATTCTACTTTTATCCTGCTTGCTTCTCTTGCAATCTGGCTAAGCAACCAAGCTTTTTCTCCCAAGCCAGAGCTGTAGTAATAATTGTATCTAAAGAGTTATATTTGGGTTGCCAACCTAAAACTTGACATATTTTATCTGCAACAGCGATAACACAAGCAGGATCTCCCGCTCGCCGTTCGGCTTCAACGATCGCAAAATCAGTACCAGAGATTTCCTTAACTTTATGCAAAATTTCTCGCACGCTATAACCCTGACCGTAACCGCAGTTGAAAATCTGGCTTTCTCCGTTAGATTCTAGATAAGCTAAAGCATCGATATGAGCTCTAGCTACATCTTGAATGTGAATATAATCGCGGATACCCGTACCGTCAGGGGTGGGATAATCGGTTCCAAAAATACTTACTGACGAACGACGACCTAAAGCAGCATCGCAAGCTACTTTAATTAGATGAGCTGTTTTTTTGCTAGATTCACCAATTTCTCCTGACAAATCCGCGCCAGCTACATTAAAATAACGCAAGATAACATACTTTAAATTGGATACTTGACTATAATCTTGAATTATTCTTTCACTCATTAATTTAGAGCGACCGTAAGGATTAACTGGTACGGTAGGAGATGATTCTTGGACTGGTTCAGTCGTTTCTCCATAGACAGCAGCAGTGCTAGAAAAAATTAATCGCTCGACGGCAAACTTATGGCAGCATTCTAAGAGATCGAGGGTATTGCGCGTATTATTAGCGTAATAAGCTAATGGATAAGCAATAGATTCGGGAACGGAAATACTAGCAGCAAAATGCAGCACCGCATCAAATCGGTGACGGGCAAAAACTTGGGATAGAAGTTGCAGATCGCTAAGATCCCCTAAGATAAATTTTCCATAAAGTACTGCGGAAGAAGAACCAGTCGAGAAATTATCGTAAACGACAATATCGTAACCAGCTTCTCCTAATTGTTTAACCGTATGGGAGCCAATATAGCCAGCACCTCCAGTAACGAGGATTTTTTTTCTCATCTTGATTGGTTCGGTTTAAACTTTAGTCCGGTCGGTCAGAATTTCATAGCCGTCGTTAGTTACTAAAATAGTATGTTCAAACTGAGCCGAGAGAGAATTATCAACAGTGACTACCGTCCAGCGATCGCGCAATGTCCGCGTATACTTCGACCCCGCATTCACGATTGGTTCGATAGCAAGGGTCATTCCTGCCTTTAATTTTACGTTAGGCATTTGGTTAGTACGAACATTAAACACGGAGGGTTCTTCGTGTAGACTCGTACCGACCCCATGACCGGTAAAATCTTCCACAACACTATAGCCACTTGCTTTGACGTGGTCTTCTATGGCACCAGCAATATCTAGCAAATAATTTCCGGCTTTAACTTGCTCGATTCCTTTGTATAGAGCTTCTTCTGCTGCTTTAATCAAGCTTGCTGCTTCTAATGACACTTTGCCTACAGCAATAGTAATGCAAGAATCTCCATGAAAACCTTGGTAATAAGCTCCCGTATCTACTTTTAACAAATCTCCCCGGCGAATTACTTTTTTGGGACTGGGAATGCCATGCACTACTTCATGGTTGAGACAAGCGCAAATAGACGCGGGAAAACCATAATAACCTTTAAAACTGGGGGTTGCACCCATTTCCCTAATACGCCTTTCGGCATAAATATCGAGATCTGCCGTAGTCATTCCTGGCTCTACCATTGCCGCGATTTCTTGCAATACCGTAGCGACAATTTGAGCAGAGGAACGCATTTTGGCAATTTCCTGAGAGGATTTAATGTGAATGCCGCGACGAGTTTTTTTTAAAGGAGGAAGTCCGGTCGATTCTGATGGCAATCGCCTTGCTGAGCTTGTCTTGGAAAACAGTAAATTACTAATAATATTCATAATTTTTCTCTCAGTTTAATACCAATCCTCGTAATCGAGGTACAGAAACGTCCGTCACGAGCTTTTACAGAAACTGCAGACTCGTATAAATTAGCAAAAAGAGTGCTACAAACAATCAGACTTGGAGAAGGAGAAAGGAAGATATACAAAGTTTTACTCAAATGTAATCACGCTGCGGATGGAATCACCCTCGTGCATCAAATCAAAAGCATCATTTATTTTTGCTAGGGGCATTATATGGGTAACGAGGTCATCGATATTAATTTTGCCTTCCATATACCAATCAACAATTTTCGGAACGTCCGTGCGCCCTCTAGCACCGCCGAAAGCACTTCCTTTCCATACTCTTCCCGTTACTAACTGGAAAGGACGGGTACTGATTTCTTCTCCCGAACCGGCAACCCCAATAATCGTGCATACGCCCCAACCTTTGTGACAGCATTCCAATGCCTGTCGCATGACATTGACATTGCCGATACACTCGAAACTATAGTCTGCACCACCATCGGTCAAATCTACTAGGTAAGCAACCAAGTCTCCATCCAATTCGCGGGGATTGACGAAGTGAGTCATGCCATATTTTTCTGCTAAAGGACGCTTGGCGGGATTAATATCTACACCAACGATCTTATCTGCCCCTACCATCTTTGCCCCTTGAATGACATTTAAACCAATGCCGCCCAATCCAAATACGACTACATTGGCACCAGGTTCTACCTTAGCAGTATTAATTACCGCCCCGACACCAGTAGTCACGCCACAACCAATCAAACAAACCTTATCAAAAGGAGCATCCTCTCGAATTTTGGCAACGGCAATTTCTGGCAAGACAGTATAGTTAGCAAAGGTAGAAGTGCCCATGTAATGATAGAGTTTCTCCCCCTGGAGACTAAAACGACTCGTACCGTCGGGCATAACCCCTTTTCCCTGAGTTGCTCGAATTGCCTGACAGAGATTAGTTTTTCTACTGAGGCAATATTTGCACTGACGGCATTCGGGGGTATAGAGAGGAATAACGCGATCGCCTGGTTTAACGCTAGTTACACCCTCGCCTACTTCTACAATGACTCCAGCTCCTTCATGTCCTAAAATGGCAGGAAATAGACCTTCAGGATCTTTACCAGAAAGGGTATAGGCATCGGTATGGCAGACCCCGGTAGCTTTGATTTCGACTAATACTTCTCCCGCTTTCGGTCCCTCTAATTGTACTGTTTCAATACTTAAAGGTTCGCCTGGGGCAAAGGCGATCGCTGCTTTAACTTCCATATTTTCCTCTCAATAACTCCCCTATTTAGCTGAATGCGGGAGAAGCCTCACGGCTATAAATCTTCGATTTTAGCGTTGAGATGAATCGCGCTAAATATGATAAGATTATTTTATGCTTACCATGAACTACACTTACCGAATCTATCCGCAGTTTAAAGACAATCCGATTGACAATAGCTTCATCAAACTGCCTAAAATTGGCAAGGTAAGAATTAATCAGCACCGACCAATCCCAGAAGGATTTAATGTCAAAGGAGTCAGGATTGTCTCTCGTGCCAGGGGAACGATTTGGTATGCAGTAGTGACTATTCAGTGCGACGTATCCGTTCCCGATCCGCCACCAGTAGGGCGAGGAATCGGGATCGACATCGGACTGAAATCTTTTTTGGTAACTAGCGACAATTTCCAAGTTCGACCAGCTAGATTTTTTCGCGACCTGCAAAGTAGGCTGAAAGAGCTGCAACGCAAGGTATCTCGAAAAAAGAAGCGGTCTAAGAATTGGGAAAAAGCACAGCTTTTGGTCGCTCGTCTTCACCACCGAATATCTAATACTCGAAAGAACTTTCACTTTCAGACTAGCCATACCTTGTGCGACCAAGCGGAGATGATTTTTGTCGAGGACATTGACTTTCGCGTTGGAGCAAAAGGCTTTCTGGGCAAACAAATGCTCGACGGCGGCTTTGGACAGTTTCGACAACTGCTGTCTTGGGTTTGTTGGAAGCGCGGCAAATACTTTGCTACTGTTGACCACAAATACACCAGTCAAATTTGCCCTGAGTGCGGAACGCATACGGGTAATAAAGAGCTTACCGAACGAGTTCATGTCTGTGGTGAATGTGGTTATACTACGAGTCGTGACCATGCTAGTGGGAGAGTGATTTTGAATCGAGGGCTAGATAGTGTAGTACCCGTGGACGGCGGGGAATGGAAACTGTCTGGTAATGGCGTACTGTCGGGGGTCTTGTGCCTAGATAAGTGCCGATCCAGAAATGCCAATTCGCGAGAGTTGGAAGCCAGCACCCTATTGCGATAGCAATTGGTGTCTGGAGGATGTCACTAAAAAGCATTTTAGCGCAACCAGAGCGCAAGAATTACTCATTTTACTTCAATTTAGGATTCCGTTAGTTCTTTTTCTTTCTTTGTCTTGCCATTACTATGCCCTAAGCTACCTCGTTTTGATTGCTCTTGCTCGATCGCGGCAAATAAGGCGCGGAAATTACCTTCACCGAAACCGCAAGCTCGATCGCGACGTTCGATAATTTCTAAGAAAAAAGTGGGTTCCTTAAAAATTGGTTGAGTAAAAATCTGCAGTAATAGAGGAGATAAGCTGGATGTAGTTTCTTGGCAAGAATCTACTAAAATTCTTTGTTGTACGATTTCCTGCCATTCTTGGACGGATAATTGGCGATCGCTACATTCTTTAGCTAATTGTTCGTAGTAAGAATCGGGAACGGATAAAAAAGACATCCCGGCTGCACGCAGTTGCTTTGTAACCCGAGTAATATTAGTTGTTTTTAAAGCGAGATGTTGAATGCCAGCCCCTCGATTAATGTCTAAAAATTCTTGCACTTGTGAATTAACCGATATCGGTTCATTGATGGGAAATTGTACTCCACTAACGGGATGAACCATAACTTGAGAATACAAACCAGAATGTTGAGTCTCGATCGCAAAGGTTTGCTTTCTTTGAAAACCTAAAACTCCTTCGTACCAGTTAACTGTTGGCTGTAAGTATCCTGCTTCCACATTTAAAACTATATGATCTATGGCGTTAAATAAGACTTCCGATCGGTTTAACCATGGTTGCTGTTCTGAGGGCAGTTCGGGTAAGAGAGGTGTTTTCCCAGTGCGTTGAATTAAAGTGTGACTGAAAGAAACATTGTTATTAATTTTGCTCCACTGTAAATCACCTCGGGCAAATTGTTGTCGCTGTAGCGGTTGCAGCACTTTTGCGCCACCAACCTTTACTCTTTCCATAACTGCTTGAATATCTCGTACCAAAAAAGCTACATCTGCCACTCCAGGAGGATGCTGACGGAGATATTGCGCGACTGGACTAGATTCGGTCAATGGGGAAGAAAAAACAAATTTAATTCCGTTGTTGTCTCCACTACTCACTACTTCTGTGTGCGCCTGAAGAGTTTGACCGCTGGCGATCGCCTGAAAACCCACGACCTTAACAAACCAATCTCTCCATTTTGAGGCATTTTCAACATAAAAGTGGACGCGATCGATGTACATTATTGATCTAGGCTAGACAATTTTTTACTAACTAATGATGGATTTATTATTGAGTTATTAAAACGCTGGCAGATGAAAACCGAGATTCTTAGTATAGAGGGCAACATAAAGAATCTTGAAACAGCTCTGGGCAAAATATTAAAGATTTTTGCTCTTAATAAAATCTTCCTTAGGTGGGATACCCCGCTATCCCATCTGTCCTATTCTTTCGCCAGAGAGAATTAAGAAAAGGGGATGCCTACAAGAAAGCCATTGCAAACTTCAGATTTAATCCGTGAGCTGCGACGGCAATTCAACCTCTCGCAGGAGAAGTTTGCTGCTAGGTTAGGGGTTTCGTTCAAAACCGTCAATCGTTGGGAGAATGGGCACACAACGCCTTCACCGATGGCGCTGAAGCTAATCGCAGAATTGGTAAAGGAAATCGGTAAACCAGGCATAACGCTGCTCGATCGGCATTTCCTAGAACAGGAATCACAACAATGCCCAAGCAGCACAAATAGAAACCGAGATAGCCTTTAATTAGATAAAGAGATTGAGCAAGTTAACTGGAAGTAAGGATTATGACGCATGAGAGGGGACAAATTAGCTTAGACGATATTCTCATTACCGAGGAATTGCTCCGTCGAGCGCCCAGAAATCCTGACCTGAAGGCTGAGAACGATGCCCTTCGCACGCTAGCACGACAACTGGTCGAGCAACCCCAAACCATGCTCAAATCTCTTGCCGCGATCGCTAAAAATCTCTGTCAGGCAGGAACAGCAGGAGTGAGCTTACTAGAGGTAACGCCGAGTGGTGAAGAGATTTTCCGTTGGGTGGCACTTGCTGGGGAGCTAGAGAGGTATGAGCAGGGAACAGTGCCACGCTACTATAGTCCTTGTGGTGCCTGCTTGGAGCGTCAAGCCCCGCAACTCTATTCTTATCCTGCACGATATTTTACGTATCTCCAACAGGTTGAGCCGATAACCGTCGAAGGGCTGGTAATTCCTTTAATGGCAACAGATCGACCTTTAGGAGCAATTTGGATTCTCTCTCACGACTCGCAACGGCAGTTTGATACTGAAGACGGGCGAATTGTGACCAGCCTTGCAGATTTTACCGCTGCCGCACTTCACAACAAACAGATAGAGGAGGCACTGCGACAACGAGAAGCAGAACTCAGCCTGGTGACTAATACCGTTCCTGTTCTAATTTCCTTTGTTGATTCCGAGCAGCGATACCGATTCAATAACCAGACCTATGAAAAGTGGTTTGGGTATCCTGCCACAGAAATCTATGGCAAGGCAATCTGGGAAGTTTTGGGCGAAGCGGCTTATCAAAAGATTCGTCCGTATGTAGAGCAAGCTTTGGCAGGACAACAGGTGACATTTGAGAGCGAAGTTCCCTATCAAGATGGTGGAACGCGCTACGTCAGTGCTACTTACATTCCTCGTTTTGACAAAGAGGGAAAGATAGTAGGGTTTGTGGAGTTGGTGAGTGACATTAGCCAACGAAAGCGAGTAGAGTTAGCCTTACACCAAAGTGAGGAGCGGTTGAGAATTGCTCAACAGGCAGCTAAAGCGGGAGTATGGAACTGGGATATCGCGAACGACCAGGTCACTTGGTCGAAGGAATATTACCTACTCTACGGTCTCGAGCCAGCAAGAGCACAACCCTCTTATGAAAATTGGTTAGCATCGATCGTAGAACAAGATCGCGATCGCGTCGCTCGGGCAACTCGTGAGGCTCTAGAGCACCAGAGGGATCTCAACGTCGAATTTCGCATTCTCCACCCAACTCAGGGAGAACGCTGGATCTTGGCGATCGGTCAAACATTTTGCGATGCCAACAGACAGCCAATCCGGATGACCGGAATTGCGCTGGATATCACCCAACGTAAACGCGGCGAAGCCGAACGCAAACAGACTGAAGAGGCACTGCATCAAAGCGAAGACCGATTCCAGACTTTGGTTAGCAATATGCCGGGAATGGTCTATCGATATGTTCCCAATGCTGAAGGGGGTGATGGGTTTACCTATGTCAGTTCCGGTTCCCGCGAACTGTTTGAATTAGAGCCAGAAACCATTCTTCAAGATGCGAACGTTCTCTGGTCACTAATCCATCCCGAAGATCTCCCATCCTTGAAGGAATCAGCGGCGATCGCGCAGCGCCTCGGCTTTGCCGAGACCGCCGTTGCTAACTCATCGGATTGGCAGTGGGAAGGACGAATCATTACACCATCAGGTCAGCTCAAGTGGATTCAAGGCAAAGCTCGCGCGGAGGAAACCGAGTGCGGCAAGGTGTGGGATGGGTTACTGATTAATATTACCGCTCGCAAGCAAGCCGAAGAAGCCCTAGCTCAGAGTGAAGCGCAGTTACGGTTGATTATAGAGAGTGCAAAAGATTACGCCATCTTAACCCTCGATATGGATATCCACATCACTCGTTGGAATTCGGGAGCGCAAAGGCTATTAGGATATCAGGAAAATGAGATTTTAGGACAGGATGTACGCATCATTTTTACCCCAGAAGACCTCAAACGCGGGGAAGCCGATCGCGAGATACATAGAGCCTTACGGGAAGGACGGGCGGAAGACGAACGCTGGCACGTGCGCAAAGATGGCAGTCGCTTCTGGGGAAGTGGACTGATGATGCCCTTGCGAAATGAAGACAACCAGATTCAGGGATTCCTCAAGATTTTGCAGGACAAGACCGCCCAACGACAGGCAGATGAACGGCTGCATTTGCTGTATGAAACAACTAGCGATTTACTCGCTACAGAACAACCCCTCGCGCTAATGAATGCCTTGTTTAGCAAGCTCTCAGCCCAGTTAGACTTGCATTCTTACTACAACTTATTAATTGAGCAAAAAGATAACCGACAAAAGCTACATTTGAAAAACTATAGTGGTATTCCTGAGGATGTAGCAGCCCAGCTCGAATGGATAGACTTTGGTCAACACATCTGTGGGCTGGTTGCCCGAGAGCAGCAGCCAATTGTTCTGGATCGCCAGCAAATTGCCACTCATCCAAATGCTCAATTCATCCGTTCAATGGGCGTCACTGCTTATGCCTGTCATCCATTAATTGCTCGAGGACGATTATTAGGCACGCTCTCATTTGCGAGTCTGACCCGAACTTGCTTTACGCCAGAAGAACTCGACCTGCTGCAAGTGACCTGCGCTCAAATCGCGATCGCAATCGAACGGGCAAATTTGATTGCTTCTCTCCAACAACAAACCGAGCAATTGCAACAAGCCAATCGCATCAAAGATGAGTTTCTGGCGGTATTGTCTCATGAGTTGCGATCGCCCCTGAACCCAATTCTCGGTTGGTCAAGCCTGCTGCAAAGGGGCAAGCTAGACGAGGCAACGACAAAGCAAGCTCTCACAATCATTGAGCGCAATGCCAAACTGCAAGCCGAACTGATCGAAGACTTGCTCGATATTTCCCGAATTCTGCGAGGCAAGCTTAGTCTCACCTTTAGTCCGGTGAACTTGGCATCAACCATTAAAGCGGCGAGTGAAACGGTGCGACTCGCGGCAGAAGCCAAGTCTATTCGGATAGAGACAGTGCTTGAACCTCAAGTAGGACTTGTTTCGGGGGACTCGACTCGTTTACAGCAAGTGGTGTGGAACTTGCTTTCCAATGCGGTTAAATTTACACTTCCAGGGGGACGAGTTGAGATAAGACTGTCATCGGTCCCCGGTCATTCGTCATTGGTAGAAACTGACAAATCACAAAGGACGAATGACAAATTTGCTCAAATAACCGTCAGCGATACTGGAAAAGGTATTTCTGCCGACTTCCTTCCCTATGTATTCGACTACTTCCGCCAAGCAGATAGTGCCACCACTCGTAAGTTTGGTGGACTGGGATTAGGATTAGCAATCGTGCGCCACTTGGTCGAACTGCATGGTGGAACGATTCAAGCAGATAGCCCCGGTGAAGGCATGGGGGCTACATTTACGGTTAGACTTCCCTTGATGCCCACTCAGCCAACTGACAATCCAGATTCTCAATTGTCGAAACCAGCTCTCGATTTGAGTGGTGTTCGAGTCTTAGTGGTAGATGATGATACCGATACACGAGACTTTCTTGCTTTTCTATTGAAACAAGCAGGGGCAAAAGCGATCGCGGTCGCTTCCGCAGATGAAGCATTTACAGCCTTAATGCAATCCCAACCCAATGTCCTAATCAGTGATATTGGAATGCCAGAAATGGATGGCTATATGCTGATGCGGCAAGTGAGAGCCTTGCCCCCCCAACAGGGAGGACAGATTCCGGCGATCGCACTTACAGCCTACGCTGGGGAGTTCGATCGACAGCAGGCACTATCAGTAGGATTCCAGAAGCATGTTCCTAAACCTGTCGAGCCAGAGGAACTGGTTCGGGCGATCGTCACTCTCCTCAGACAGAATGCTTCATCCTAACGCTATCGCCTTGTCAGTAAAAAGTCTTATACTAGCTGATTTTCCTGACGCAGATAGGCTTCGATAAAGGAATCGATATTACCATTCATCGCATCATTAATGTCATTAGTTTCTATCCCCGTGCGTAAATCTTTGACGAGCTGATAGGGATGAAAAACGTAGTTGCGAATTTGATTGCCCCAAGCTGCCTCGACCATATCGCCGCGAATTTCAGCAATTTCTTTGGCTCTTTGTTCTTGAGCGATAACCAACAACTTAGCTTTGAGTAAAGCGAGAGCTTTTTCTTTGTTCTGCAGTTGAGAACGTTCTTGGGTACAGCGCACCGCAATGCCTGTAGGGATGTGAACGATGCGAACGGCAGTTTCTACCTTGTTGACATTTTGCCCGCCTTTACCTCCAGAACGAGAGGTAGTGATTTCTAAATCTTTTTCAGGAATGTCGAGATCGATCGCCTCATTTTCTAAATTAGGCATTACTTCTACGCCAGCAAAGCTAGTTTGTCGTTTGCCGTTGGCATTGAAAGGAGAAATTCGCACCAGTCGGTGGGTGCCTTTCTCTGCCTTTAGATAACCGTAAGCATATCGTCCTTCGATTTCGAGAGTGGCTGATTTAATTCCTGCTTCGTCTCCTGGAGAAATTTCGGCTAGATGGACTTGATAACCTTGTTTTTCGCTCCAACGAGTGTACATACGCAGTAGCATTTCTGCCCAATCCTGCGCATCAGTACCTCCCGCGCCTGCATTGATAGTCAACACTGCTCCCTTGGTATCGTAGGGACCGGATAAGAGCTGTTGCAATTCCCAACGATCTAACTCGTGCTGTAGATGGGTCAGATTGGTTTGTGCTTCTGCGCTCAGAGCTTCATCTTCTTCTAGTTCTAGTAGTTCGGCGATCGCTTTAGTATCCTCTAATGTATTTTGCCATTGCCGATATAACTCTAAGTTCGATTTAAGCTCGTTTAGTTCTTGTAGGGTGACTTGGGCTTTTTCTCGGTCGTTCCAAAAATCTGGTTGAGCTGATAACTGCTCTAGGTCATGAATTTTCGCAGAAAGAGCAGGCAGGTCAAAGATAGTCCTGGGTTTTACCCAGGCGTAAGGATACAGTTTCTATTTCTCGTTTGAGTTCAGAGATTTCCATTTATTCTCTTTTTTTCTTCTTTTTTTCTCTTTTTTCTCTTTTTTCTCTTTTATTTATTGTATCGTTGGCTAGAAAATTTTTCGCGCTCTGCGGATAAGAGGTGCTTTACATTCCTACTACTTTAGTTTCGGATAAGGCATCGCGCATTTTTCCCAGCCACTCAATTAAACTTTCCAGCTGCCGTTGGGGTTTAAGTACGCCTAACCCCCTGGCGATGACTTTTTTGGGCGCGTAAACGAAGCGCGATCGCACCTGAGAGGGTAATTTCTCTTCTAATAATTTCCAAGCAGGTTCCGCCATCGGAGTTTCTAGGATAACGTGCTGTTTGCCTTCCGGCTTGAGACGAGAAAAGCCGAGGGATTTGGCGATCTGTTTTAGTTCCATGACTTGTAATAACTGTTGGGCGGGAGGAGGAATGGTGCCGTAGCGATCGCTCCAGTCGGCAGCAATTTGGCTTAGTTCTCGCTTAGAAGCAGCCGCAGCAACTGCTCGATAAGCATCCATTTTCTGCTCTAAATCGGGAATATAATCGACAGGAATAAAAGCCGTCAGGTTCAGATCTATTTGAGTATCGTTTACTTGGGGAATTTCCTGTCCTTGAATTTCTCCGATCGCTTCTTGCAACATTTCTAAATAAAGATCGAAGCCGATGGCAGTCATTTGTCCCGATTGTTCTGCACCCAGTAGATTGCCCACCCCTCTGATTTCCATGTCTCTCGTTGCTAGTTGATAGCCAGAACCTAATTGGCTGAACTCTTGTAGGGCGCGCAATCTTTTTCTGGCACTTTCAGATAGAGTTTGTTTGTTGGGATAGAGTAACCAGGCGTGTGCTTGTATGCCCGAACGTCCTACTCTACCCCTGAGTTGATAGAGTTGGGCTAAGCCGAATCTATGGGAATCTTCGATAATAATGGTATTGACGCGGGGAATATCCAAACCGGATTCGATAATCGTGGTGCAGACGAGAATATCTGCTTCACCGTTACTAAAAGTCAGCATCGTCGATTCCAACTCGCTTTCGGGCATTTGCCCGTGGGCGATCGCCATTCTGGCACTGGGAATCATCTGGCGCAGTTGTCCGGCTAATTCTTCGATTCCCTCCACTCTGGGAACGACATAAAATACTTGCCCGCCTCGATCTAATTCATTTCTAATTGCCGTCCTTACTACTTCGGGATTGTAAGGAGATAAGTGAGTTTTAATGGGACGACGCGAAGGAGGTGGAGTGGTAATTAAACTCATCTCCCGAATGCCCGACAGAGACATATAGAGGGTACGGGGAATGGGTGTAGCCGAAAGACTCAGCACGTCTACCTGGGTTTTGAAGGCTTTAATTTTTTCTTTTTGATTGACACCAAAACGCTGTTCTTCATCGACTACCAGCAGTCCCAAATCTTTAAATTGAATTTCCTTGCCGAGTAATTGATGAGTTCCCACCACGACATCTAATTCTCCCGTCGCCAAGCGTTGCATAATCTCTTTGCGTTCGGAGGGAGTGCGGAAGCGGTTGAGTAAACCTACGTGAATGGGATAGGGAGCAAATCTTTCTTTGAGAGTGTGATAGTGTTGCTGAGTCAGAATAGTTGTGGGGGCAAGAAAAGCTACTTGTTTGTTCCCTCCGGTGACGGCTTTAAAAATAGCGCGGATGGCAACTTCTGTTTTGCCAAAACCCACATCTCCACAGACAAGGCGATCCATCGGGCGATCGCTCATCATATCTAGTTTGACATCTTGAATGGCTTTGAGTTGATCTGGTGTGGGTTGGTAGGGAAAAGAATCTTCTAATTCCTGTTGCCAAGGAGTATCGAGAGGATAGGCATAACCAGTTAGTTGAGATCTTTTCGCATAGAGTTTGACCAAATCTACGGCTAACTTTTTAACAGCTTTGCGGACTTGATTTTTGGTTTTCGCCCAAGATTTGTCCGACATTTTGTTGAGTTGTGGCGGACGATTACCCGTCTGGCGAAAACGAGACAGCATATCTAGGGCATCCGCCGGAACTCGCAACAGTCCGTCGACATACTGAATTACTAGATACTCGCGACTGACTAAATTTTCTAACTGAAGAAATTTACCAATGCCGTGATATTTGTGAACGACATAATCTCCAGGACGTAGTTTATTTAAATCTACTTGTTTAGATGCAGCGCGTCTACGTTTGCGGATATAGCCGGCAGTAGCTAGGGTATGCTGTCCGAAAAATTCTCTGTCGGTAACGACAACAATACGATAAGTAGGTAGAATAAATCCTTCTAATTCTGCCAACCCCGAATATTTAATGGCTACCGCAGTATCGTGAACGTGGGCTTTTTCAATTGCCGGATAATCGTGGGGATTGGGAATAAATTGTGCCGGACAATCGTGTTCTTGTAAGAGAGAGACAGAACGGGTTGGTTGCGCAGAAATCAGCCAAGTTTTGTATTTACTTAGAGTAATACCGCTATATATTTCTCTTTTGCCTCGCAGAATTTCTGCTAATTTGGCAAATTGATGGGGAGTAGTGGGAATCGGGCGACTGGAAAGATTAATTGTGGGAATTGGGGCATGAGGATTTTCTTCGGCTATTTCCGACAGACTTAAAATTGGAAAAGCTTCACTAATTTTGAGACAATCGTCGAAAGAACGATGAAGTTTGGGTAGAGCAATATGCTTAGATTCCCTATTTTTTAACTCCCACTGTTCCTCAGCGTGTTCTATCCAGCGATCGCTATGAGCGCGACATTGTTCTACTTCATCAATGGCAATTAAGGTATTTTCGGGTAAATAATTTAATAGGGAAGCTGGTTGCTCGAAAGCTATCCCTAAGAAACGACGCATTCCTTCCGGTAAATTACCTTCTGTCAAACTATCTAGTTCTTCAGCCGATAGATAATTATCTAAACTCTTGCCTGCTGCCAAGATCGAATTAGCAATAATCGTCGCAAAAGAAGTAGGAGTGAGAACTAATTGCTCGATGCGATCGAGAGAACGCTGAGTAGCCGGATCGAACTCGCGAATTTGTTCTAATTCATCGCCAAACCAATCCAAACGCACGGGCAATTCTGCCGAGACGGGAAAAATATCGACAATATCCCCTCTTCTACTCCACTGTCCTTCCGTTTCTACCAGGGGAACTCTCTCATAACCCAATCTAGCTAGAGATTCATCGAGGGTTTTCGACTCCTGAGTCATCCCCTGTTGAAGCGTGAAACAATAAGACTGAAAAACTTCTGGAGGTGGCAGATGGGGTTGTAGCGATCGCTCCGTAGCTACAATAGCAAAATTAGTTGTTGAGGAAGTTTTTTCTGCTTCATTGATAACTGATAAAGTCTGCATCTGTCCCCAAATCATCTCGGATTCGGGGTCGAAAGGCTCGTAGGGGGATGCTTCCGAGGTTGGATAAAAATTGACGGTTTGCCAACCCATCGCCTCTAATTGCGCTGCCCAACGCCCTGCTTCTTCGAGAGTAGCGCAGACAACAAAAAGGTTTTTGCCTTCAGCCCGTGCTAAAGCAGAGGCAACCAAACCTTTAGGTAAGCGGTGAATACCATTTAACAGAAGCGAGTGCGCCTGTTGTAATTTACTTAGTAATTCTTTAGTCAGGGGAGATTTGGCGATAGCACGAACAACCGAAGCAAAAGCCATATAAATTCCGAACGCTCGATGATAAATGTTATATTAATCGACCCTCAGTCCATCGACAGGGAAGCTTGCTTTTCCTACGCCGAGTATTTTAGCAGTATTGACACTCCGCACGATTACACTCATATATTGATGCTCGAGAACAAATAACCATCATTCTTTGCGTGGCGATTCATGAGAGGCTATGCACGGAAATAAATTCCGCGCTTTAAACGCCCCGTCCACACGGTTTCTCGCCCCATTCTTCAAGCTAAAGACCAATCCCCAAACGACCCGCTAGGCTTGGACTTAAGGGAATGAGAGTAGCCAGCATCAAAAATAATGCTAACAAACCCCAAGCTGCTCTGGCATCATCTGGTTCGGATAGTTCGTTAAGGCTGGGACGTTCTAAATCTCGTTGTAAAAAGAGAATCAAAATTGCCCAATAGAGGGGAATAGGATTGCTCGGGTTAAACAAAGCGACAAGTCCTAAAACCACTAAAGTAGCAATACTAGTCCTTCTAGCAATTTTACGCCCGTAGATAGCTTGGACGATTCTACCTCCATCTAACTGTCCTGTCGGTAACAAATTAAGGGAAGTGATTACCAAACCCAGCCAACCAATTATCACTAAAGGATGAATGTCTACTAATGCTTGTTGCAGTGCCGAACCAAGAGTGACTTTTGCCAGAGTGCCAACTAAAACAGAACCTTGAAAGAATTCTGCAGGTAGTTTAAAAAGACTGCCTGGATGAGAAAGAAGTAAACCAGTAATCAACATTACTAAAGAAATAATTCCACCCGCAGCAGGTCCGGCAAAGGCAACATCAAATAAGACGGTGCGGTTGGGAATTAAAGATTCAAAACGAGTAATAGCACCAAAAGAACCAATTTGCCAAGTAGGCAAGAAGAAAGGAACGCTCAGTCGAATATCGTGGCGTTTAGCCATAACCCAATGACCTATTTCATGGGCAATTAAGATCGTCCACAACCCCAGACTGAGAGGTATAGCTTCTCGATAACGACCCAAATTGCTAAATAAATCGAAGCCAAGCAGTAAACTAGCTGCCTCTAAGCTAGTCACCACAGTAGCGATCGCTAAAACCAGGGCTAAATTTTTTTGAATTAGAGTAGTGGGTTTGGGGTCATTGGTACTGGGAAGAACAACTACAACAGGTTTTTCTTCCGGACTTTCTACTAAAAATAAACGATATTTTTCTCCTAATTTCTCTTCTAGCTTCTGAGTAAGGGTAGAGTATACTTTGTCTGGCTCGCCGCGCAGATTACCTTTGAAAATTGCTCCATCCTGATAGGAAATTGTCTCGGTGGCAAAGAAACTATCAATGCCAAAAATTTCTTTAATTGTAGCCATTTCTTCATCGGGGATGGGCATTATTTCTATGGAAGCACCTTCCTTGTCCGAGACTGTCGGCTCTTTTTGTTTTTCCTCAAAATTAGCTTCTGCTTCTGCTTTGAGACGTTCTGTAGCCTTTTGTTTGAGTATTGCTTCTTGACCGGCAGCTCTCAACTGTCGTCCCAGCCAAATATAAATTGCTACCGAGGCAATCAACAGAAATAAAATACCAACTAAATTGAGATAAATACCAACAGCAAACAAGCCAAAGAAGATCAGCCAGGGAGCCATTAAGACAACTGATTGCAGCCAAGCTAAAATACCCAGTTTGCCATAAGATTTGGCGCGATTGTAGCCCCAGGCTAGGATGCCAAAAGCAGCCAAAACAATAACAAATGTTGCTATCGATTCCGATCCGTTAAGCATGGGTTATTAATTTTTCGGAGTTTGGGTATTGGGAATGGAAAATTTTTTCACTCCCTTGTCTGTTCTTCTTATCATATTATTCAGAGTTCTCGATCTTGTAACGCAGCTCTAAGATTACCTCGATGTTTATCGAGAAGATGCTCTCCGGTGTCGGCATCTACACCCATCCATTGCATCAGTAGGGCCAGTTTTACTCTTTGACCGCTCAGTTGCAGTAATTTCTCTGCTTCTGAGTGATCGAGTTCGGTAAGATCGCCAATAATCCGTAAAGCGCGATCGCGCAGCTTATTGTTAGTGACGGCTACATCGATCATGCGATTGCCATAAACTTTGCCCAGACGCACCATTACCCCTGTAGAAATGATATTGAGAGCCATTTTGGTCGCCGTTCCCGCTTTCAGTCTAGTCGAACCTGTTAAAATTTCTGCTCCTACTAGCAAACGAATATCGATATCTGCATTAATAGAAACCTGCTCGACGGGAACGCAGCTAATCGCAACAGTATTTGCGCCTCTTTCCTTAGCTGCTTGTAGCGCGCCATGAACGAAGGGAGTAGTTCCCCCTGCCGCGATCCCGATAACTACATCTAATTCTGTAATGCGATGATGAGCGATCGCCCTTTCTCCATCTTCTTGACTGTCTTCTAAATCTTCCGAACTGCGGACTAAAGCTGCCGCACCACCAGCAATAATTCCTTGTACCAACTCTGGCGGAGTACAAAAAGTAGGAGGGCATTCGGCTGCATCTAACACTCCCAATCTGCCACTAGTTCCCGCACCGACATAAAATAGTCTTCCTCCCCGACCAATTGCTTCGGTCGTCACATCAATTGTTTTGGCAAGGGGAATGCGCGCTTCGGCGATCGCTGCGATGGTTTTGACATCTTCCCGATTAAATAGCTCGACTATTTCTAGAGAAGTTAAGCGATCCAAATTTTCGCTTTCGGGGTTGCTTTGCTCTGTCAGCAGATGACCCCTGGATTTTAGATTTTTCATGACAGAGGCTAGTTTTGCTAATTTTTTTAGTTGGCATTTTGCCTTCTACAAAAGACCTTCGAGTTTTCGCCTAATGCGGTCTAGCTCTTCTGTAGACATTTCCGATTCATCTGTTGCCGCTGCTGATGTGGTCGATGGTTCTCCTTCCAGATTCCAATCAGTCTTTTCGACATTTTCTTCTGGTGGAATAGCCAATTTTCCCCCTTCGACAATTTCCCAATCGTAACCTGCTTCGCGGCAAAAGTCTTCTACTTCCTCTGACGCGATCGCCTCTACTGTAGCTTTAGGAAAATCTTGAGCTTCGAGCATCATGGCATAACGAGCGGCATCATCTTCCTCTTCAAACATTAACACCTTATTGCGATCGCCAATTTGAACCGTATGAATGCCTTCGCTATCGGTTCCAGCATTAAATAGTAATATGTACACCCGCATAGCTATAACTAAAAGTAATAACTATGCCCATTACAGCATAAATCTCGCTCAATTTTACTCGTCAACTTGCTTTTACTTGCTTTTCTCGACGCAAAAGAAAGGCAACAATCAGCCAAAGACAAAGCATGCGCAAAGAATCGGAAAATAAAGTAGCCCAAGCTGCACCTTGCCAAGAATACAGGGGAATTAACCAAATATTTAACCCTGCATTGAGCACGGCAGCGGAAACTTGTACTGCACTACGGACTTTTTGAAATCCTGCTCCTGTCAAGGTGTCTGCTGCCAAAAATTGGAAGGCAGCAATGAAAGGTAAGGGTGCTAACCAACGCAGCGCAGCAATTGCCTCCGTATATTCATCTCCCAAGATAACTGGCACTAAGGGGGCAAAAACCAAATAGCCAATCAAACTGACAATTCCGAAACTTAAGATAAATGGCAAAAGGCGACGAGCAAAATTAAAACTGCCTCCGATCCCCGATGCTCCATGCCGAAAAAATTTAGGATAAGAAGCACTAAATAAAGAAAAAAGCACGATAGAGCCGACATCTATAAAACGATAAGCAGAGCCGTATATACCTGTAGCTGCCAAAGTAGACATGCTTGCCAACATGGTTTTATCCAGGTTTGCGTTAACATTATTAGCGGATGCAGCGATTGAAAAAAAGAATCCTTGTTGAATCTCCGATTTAATCTTGGAAAAATCTGGTCGAGGAGAGCCAGCTAAGCGATTAACCAAGATAATTCCCACAGTAGCGATAATTGCCGAACTGGCTAAATACAAGCTAGCCCAAATGGTTATGGTAGGCTGGGGAAAAAACACCACAAGACAAAGAGCAGCTATCAGTTTAGTACAGTTATACAATACTCCTAGTTGGGCTAACTTTTTTACCCGACCAATGGCGACAAAAGCTTTATAACAGGCAGTTAATAACCCCAAGCAAATTAGATCTGCCAACAAAATCATGGCGATCGTTATCCGAGAAATGTTAGCAGAAAAAATATGAGGTGAAAATATCAATAAGGCAATTATTATTAAAGAAGTATTACCCAGAAGAATAAAAAGAGTATTGCCCCAATATTTATTAAATAATGATTTGTTTACCGAAACTTGCTGAACTAAAATATCTTCAGTACCTAATGCAGCAAAAGAAAAAATAAGAGATGCTAAAGCAGTCACTCCTATAAAAGAACCATAATTTTCCGCTCCAAGAAAGCGAGCAATAATAACAAAATAAAATGCTTGTATAACTACTCCAGAACCTTTAGCAAGGAACATCCATAAAGTATCTTTTACTAATCCTTTGCTAGATAAATTCTTAAGCTTTGAGCTAATTTGCTTGAAATTCATTAGGTATTAAAAAATAATTTAATAGAAATACTAGCAATATCGGTATTAATTTAATTAATATAATACTATTCGTTATTTATGTATAAATTAGAGTAATTTCTCCTATGTCTTAAATCAATAATTGGTGTTTCCTAAATTCAAGAAAAACTAGAAGTGAAGAGAAAAGGTGCGGAGGTTGTTAAGCTCAAATCCATTTGATTAAATCTAAGAAAATTTCTTTCAGTCTATCCGTTCAAGGGTACTCGATCTCATTACGCCCACCTCTTTATATTCCTGACAGCTGGAGAGTATATATTATCTCTAGCAATTAGTAAGGAGCAAAATGTTGCCGTATACATGGCCCACAGATGATTATTCATCGTTGTTATCGAACCTTCAGCGACATTAGATAACAAGATATAAGTTAAAAACAATAGAGGCCAAAAACCTTCTACAGTGTTTGTCTTACGTAACCAAGCAAGGGCTTTAGTAGCGGCAGTGAATAAGCCAACGAAAAAAGCAATTAATCCTATTAAACCAATTCCCAGCCACATATCTAAATATCCATTGTGAGCATAAGCTACAGGAACAGTAAGAGCTAGTTCGACATAGGCAGACGGACCTTGCAAACCGTGCCAAAAGGCATTTAAGCCATAACCTTGCCAGGGACGTAATTGAATCATGTCCCAAGTATACCGCCAAATATCCGTGCGCCCTGTTAGAGTAGGATCTTTACCAAGAGCAGTGAATATTAAATCTAGTCCTCCATAATCAAACAACCACAGCAGAGCAGCAATACCAGCAATTATGCCAGCCAAAATCGCTGAGATCATTAATTCGTATCGCCAGCGAAGAAGCCGATAGAACAAGCATAGCGCTAACATAATTACCAAATTAACTAAAGAACCTGTCGAGTTGGCAAGAACTAGTAGAGCAACAGTAGAAGCTAGCAATAACCAGAATACCCACCTAATAGATTGACTGCTCAGAGCACGAAGATAAAAAATAACTGCAGCAGGCACCAACGCTAGACCAAATATATTTTTGTGGGTGTAAATTCCTCGCCACGCTCCTTCATGGACTCCTCCCATAGTCCCGTATTGAGGTAGAGCAACGGAAAACAATATACTAAGAACAACAATTAAACCAAAAGTCCACGAGAAAATAACAATCTGTTCTTTGATGGTGTAGCGAGTAGCGAGGTAAAGACCAAAACTAGTAGTCCCAATCGCGTAGATACTATATCTAAAAGAGTCTGAGGGAAATACTGACCAAAGAGTAGAGAGGCATACAATCAACAGCAGTAGCCAAATAAGCCAAATAGATTTATCTATTCTAAATAGGGCAACAACTTTTTTCCACCGCAGAAAAAGCAACACAAAAGAAATGAAATAGATGAGGAGTGAGATCTTAGCATTAAAGGACAAGTCTAGGGTGGTGATATCTACTCCGTCTCCTTCACTAGCACCTCCTGTAAGCAGTAGAGGGGTTAATGCCTGCGATAAATGAAATAAAGACAAAACTGTAAAAACCAGTTCAAATATTCTTAATATGCTGTATTTGCTCTGCATTTATACCATTATTTAGTTATTTAGTATGGGCTTGGATTGATTTGGCTAGAATTAATTAACGGGGCTTACAAGCGAGGTAAGCCCCTTATCTATTTTTTAGTGGGTAATCTGTCTTTTTGTTCTAGAGCGAAACATATTTTTTTGAATATTCACTTCTGAATCTCCTAACCAAGATTGGAAACGACGAGCGATAATCACGGGTAGTTCGGACGCGAAATGAAGCCAAAAGTAAGGATAGTTTACCATCCCTTTTACAGCAGTCAACAGCTTACCTTGTTTGAGCGGTTCAACAATGCAGTAATAGTCTCTCCACTTTTTAGTCGCTGCCTTTTTTTCCAATAGAGCTGCTAACAATTGAGGCTTATCATTAAGATAATCTTTGTGTTGTAAAAAATTAGTAATGGCACGGCATTCATCTTCAAGCCGCCTAATTTTGTTACTGCTGACTAGAGAACCCGGACGAGAGCGATAAAAATAGTAAGGTTCGGGAACGAGGAAAAAAGTTGCTCCGTGAAGAAAACAATCCATGTTTAACCAAAAGTCTTGACTAACCTTAATTGTCTCGTCGTACTCGATCTTGTAGCGTACTAAAAATTCTCGTCTAAATAAAGGTTTGCTAAAACCAAGACGTAAACCAGATTTGCCTTCTATATCCGAGTTAACAAAATCAACTACTTCGATTTGCTTGAGGGAATCAATTTGCTCGTTACTCTCGCCAATTAAAGTGCCCCAAGGATTGCTCTGACCATCTTCAATCAAATAGAGGTCGTCAGCGACTAAATCGGCATTTTGCTCTTCGGCAACCCGAACCAATTTTTTTAGTCTTCTTGATGCATACCAATCATCGGAGTCGAGAACGGCAACCCATTGTCCCCGAGCTTCTCTCAGAGCGCGATTGCGAGCACCGCCTGCACCAAGATTTTTGGAGTTTTGCACGAGTTTGAGTCTGGGGTCAGAGAAACTCCGAGCTACTTTTACAGTATTGTCAGTAGAAGCATCATCTACTACGATGACCTCAATTTCACTCAGAGTTTGGCTCAGAGCCGATTCTATTGCTTGAGCGAGATAAGCTTCTGTATTGTAAGCAGGAATAATCACAGATACAATCGGACTCATTGGCTTACCTCCTGAGAAATACGAACGGCAGGCTCTAACAAGGGTTTACCATCAAAGTAATCGGGAATTTTAGCACCCATTAAGTTGAGAATAGTTGCACCCACGTCTACAGCCCTTCCCGTGGATAGAGTGGAGTTAGGACTAATTCCGGGTCCCTTAGCCATTAAAAAGCCATTTTCTCGATGACCGCCAGGGCGATTATAGGTAATTGGACCAATCCTTCCCAAATCGGGACTGTCAACGACATCAGTAGGAATTTCGTGCCAAACTACGACCAAATCGGGTTCTGGTAATTTGGGGTCGTTGTCTTGAGGAGAGCGACGAGTTCTAACGACCTGTTTTACTAATGATTTTCCGCTTCGCCCATCTCTGAGGCGATATAGTGCCTCTGTAAGCTCATCGCAAAGAGCTTCATATTCGCTCGGTTCGACAATGCCATCGCGCTCTCGTCCTTTGAGGTTAATGCGGATGTGACCGTCGGCAAAGGCTGGTAAAGCAAAAGCCTTCATTTGAGGCCAGAGAGGAGTGTACCAAATAGCAGGCATCCAGCCTAGTTCCACGTTTTCTTCTAAGAGGGGATGAGGGGACAGCAAGCCATGTTTGGGCGATCGCAGAAATTTTTTATGAGTCCAAGTCTGCCAGAATTTTTTGAGAGGATTGGGTTCGTAAATTTGTCGCCAGACTTCTGCAGACCAACCATTTCTGATGTTTTTGGTAATCATTGGTGGTGGCGAGCGGTCTATATTGCCATGACCGAGAGCAGCTTTACCAGGAAAGTTGAAGCGATAGAGTACTTCTGGCAGGAACATCATGCTTAATAAATCTGTGAGATTAGCACACATACCGTGGACGGCAAACAGCAAGATGTATGCATTTTTCGGTGCGGTGGCAAGAATCTCTCCAACGGCGCGATCGACTTGCATGAAACCTTGGAGCATCGGATCGCCTAAGGTATCTTTTTTATTGGTATAGGCATAGAGAGGATGGTCTGGCTGACTCATGTTATACAAGTCATGTCCTAGGGTATGAGTTTCGCCAAAAGCAGTGATAAATAGATCCCAGGATTCTTGCTCGAGCAAGTTGCGACAAATTTGTGAACGAGTAGCAACGCTCTGTTTGACCGATCGCGTCACCCAATCAAAATATTTTTTGTCCCACCAAATACCGTTATCTTTACGATAAACAGGATTTTCACCGTATTGCTCGATGATTTTAGGCAACAGTTCTGCAGGTTGGGATTCACTGGGATAGAAAGGATGGTGTCCTCCCCAGCCAGTGATTTGAATCCCATTGACTCCAGGACAAACTCGTGTCACCGGAACGTCAAAGGCGGCTACTCGGTACTCATCACCTAAAGCATAGAAAGGTTCATATTCTTGATAGTCATAGCCCCCATAAACCGGATCGCAACGAACTCCGTAAGTATCGGGGTTATAAGTAATCGTGTCCCAAAAACCAGTTTTATCTGGCAAACAGCCTGTGGTCATCATCACCCAGAGGGGTTCTGTAGCAGAAAATTCTGCCGTTCCTCCCTGGTAGTTGACAGAGTTATGTAGACGACCGTAAATTCCCTGTTGCCCGATTTGGCTGAGATTAGGCAGATAACCTTCAGAAATCCATTGTTCGATTAAAGCGGGATCGGCGGCATCTAAGCCTATAGCAATAACTGGTGTTTTCATCGATCTATGTTTACCAAAATTAACTAAAATTAATTGATTTTATGATTGACGACGGAAAAGTATGCTCTATCTAAATGGTTACCGTTTCAGAAGAATAGGTACCTGAGGCTTTTGTTCGCAAAAAATAGCGTCTTGCATACTTGGCATGGTAAGAATAGCGTTCAAACTCATTGGGCTTGACCCCATTAATGACCATGCCCATTACGCGCTGTTTGGCTAATGCTAGGGTTTCGTTGGCAAAGGCTGCACTCTCTCGATCTACTACCCCAGGTCGGCTGACAAACAGAATGCCATCGACCATATTGCTTAGAGTGAGAACATCAGCCGTTACGGGCAAGGGTGGGGCATCTATTATTACCAGATCGTATTCTTGTCTTGCTTGGGCGATTAGGTTGTTCATTGCTTCTGAATCAAGCAATGCAAGGGGATTGGATGGAATGGCTCCGCCAATAAGTAAATCGAGTTTTTCCATGGGTTGACAAATAGCTTCCCTAAGAGGAAGGTTATGTGTCAAAGTTTCTCCGCCTTGAACAGGCGAAGCCTGCTTCGACTTCGTCAATATATCTTTGAGTCCTACTCGGTCGGAAATGTTCCACAGTCGATGCTGAGAGGGGTTTCTTAAATCGCCATCGATGAGCAAGACGCGACGACCCAGTTGGGCGATCGCAGCAGCTACGTTAGCTGAAACCGTCGATTTGCCTTCTTCGGGTACGGAACTAGTCATTAAAATGACTTGGACGGGCTGGTCAGAATTGAGAAACTTTAAATTGGACTGAATCATGCGGTAAAGTTCGCTCGTAAAAGAGTCTGGCTGTTGCTGCACCACAATTCCTTGACTGCTTTCATCAGTGTTTTGGGGAATAATCCCCAAAACGGGGTAGGGCAATTTTTCTTTGATATCGGCAATGGTTTTAAGGGTTTGGTCTTGCAATTCTAGTAACATTACCGACATATTAGACAAAAGAAGTCCCAACAGAATTCCTAAGACCATCAATGCCAGTCTACCCGAACTACCTCTTTCGGGAAGTTCGGCTGGCTCGATAATTTGAGCGTTAACTGCTTGTTGGTTTTGGACGATCTGTACTTCTTGCAAACTACCTAAGAGGGTTTCGTAAGTAGTTCGTGCTGCTGCTACTTCCCTTAATAGCTCTTGCTCTTCTTTTTCTAGCCGCGGTAATTGTTTGACCCGCTGGAGATAAGTTTGTTTGGAACGATCGAGGGATACTAGTTGTCTTTGAAGACTCAGTCTTTCAATTTCTAGGGCAATAAATTTTTCTAGTTGATTTTCTCTGTTCGGATTGTTTCTGAGCAAGCCTTCGGATATATTTACTCCTTCTCCTATCCTGGCGCGAATTTGCCCTCGTAATTGTTGGTTAAGAGAACTTTTTTTGTCTTCGAGACTAATGATGCTGGGATGGTTGTCGCGAAATCGCTTGCGCTCCTCAGCCAATTCTCTTTCAACGTTAGCTAATTCGTCGAGAACGGCTTCTATGACGGGAGACTGTCCTAATTGGTTGGCAGCGATCGCTTGTTGTAAGTTTAAACCCAACTGACTTTGGAGAGTAGAAGCTTGCGCTTGCACTCCTTGTAGTTCGGCTCCGACAATTGCAATTTGACGGTTAAGATTAGCTAATTCTAAAACACTCGTTTCTGCTTCTTTTGTAAGATCTACGATGTTATTTGCTTCTCTAAATTGACTTAATTTAGATTCTGCTTTGGCTAATGTTTCTTCCACCTGAGGTAGTTGTTCGCTGATAAATTTACCAGCATTGACCGTTTCTTGTTGATTGTTGTTGATTTGCCCTTCGATATAACTTTTCATCAAAGTATTAACTATATCGGCGACCATATATGGATCTGGATGTTTATAGCTTAGTTGAATTACATCGCTACCACCAATGAGTTTGACATCAAGATTTTTCTTGAAATTTTCTGGTTTGAGGGGTTCTCCTTGTTCGTCTACCAGTTTCAGTTTGTCAATGGTCTGTTGCACTATGGGAGTGGAGGTAATTACCTCCTTTTGTGTAGTTAGAGGAGATTGATTGATGAGCAAGGGTTTTAGATCGCCAATTCCTTGACCTAATCCGGTTAGAGAAGCCGTATTATTGGGTTTGAATAGGAGTTTACCTTCTGCTTGATAAGTTTTTTGGAGTAAGCTACTCAGTGCTGAGGTTATAGCTACAGTTATTAAAAATATAACTAAAGCTGGCTTCCAGCGTCTTTTCAGCTTTAATAAATACTTATTTAAATCTATATCAGTTGTTTCTCTTTGTTCTAGAGCACCGTATCCTATTGATGATTTTTGCTCTATTTGACCATTGTTTATGGCGGTTGGGTAGAACATAGCTTAATTTATTTTTATAGAAACTTTAATTATTCTTTAGTATTTCCCCGTAATAAAATATATAAGGCATAAAATATGTTTTTACTTTAAATTTTTGATGAACTTAGCTAAAAAAAGTATAAAAATTAATCAATACTAGTTGTTATTCGAAGAATTAGAGAAAGTCACTAGTTTTTCTTCCTTAGAGCAAGAGTTTATTGAAAATCAGATCTTGCACCTAGGGCATCAACTTAAATCAAGCCATCCAATTCCTCGATTACACTGCTCCGAGAATCTGATTTTTTCCTGTTGCTTTTGCTTGATAAAGGGCTATATCTGCTGCTTGGTAAAGAGTATCTAAATTAGTTCCATCTATAGGATACTGGGCTACTCCAGCACTAAAGCTAACCTGAAAGGTTCGTTCGGCATTGCCAAATTCTTGCTGGCGAAAATCAGCGAGAAACTTGGTCAATCGAGCAAGACTGGCTTCTTTGGTTGTATCATATAAACCCAGCACAAATTCTTCTCCTCCCCAACGAGCAATAACATCTTCTCTGCGAAATGCTTGCTTGAGGAGTTGACCTAAAGTTCGCAAAACGCGATCGCCTAAATCGTGTCCATAACAATCGTTAATTTGTTTAAAATTATCTAGGTCGAGAATGATAAAACAGCAAGGTTTTTGCTGCCGCTTAGCTAAATTGATTAACCTGGTTAACTGCTGAATTGAAGTACGTCTGTTCGTAACGCCAGTCAGCGAGTCTATTTCTGCCAATTGACGGCGATATCGTTCTTTATCTAAACGGTTAAGAATGCGTGCCAACAATTCTTCCGGGACAATCGGTTGGCAGATGTAATCGTCTGCACCGACAGTAAATACTTGCTGAACAGTTCGAGCATTGTTTTGGGCAGAAATAAATAGTACGGGTAACTGATACCAACGAGGATCGTTGCGTACTACCCTGCACAATTCAATGCCGCTAACATCAGGCATTTCCATATTAATAACAAGTAAATCCGGGTTCGACTGTTCTAAAGCATCCCAAAATTGTCGAGCATCTTCTACTAAAATTACTTTAAATCCCCAAGGTTCTAAAAGAGTACGAATCAAATCGAGAATTTGTGGTTCCCAATCGACTACTAAGATTTTTGCCACTGGAGGACTAGATTGCTGGAGAACTTGAGAAATCGCCTCCATTACCTGATTGGTAGAGATAGGTTTTTGGAGAAAACCTTTTCCTCCCAAACGAGCTACTCGAACACGATCGGCAAAACTTTCTTTAGCAGTAAACACTATTGTAGAAATTGAAGGTTTTCTTTTGGCTAACTCCTCAAGTAACCCAAATCCTCCCTCTGTACAATCGGGAAAAGATAGATCGAGGAGAATAATATCCGGAGTTTCAGTAGCAAGTATCTCTCTGGCTTGGGAGATATCGTTGGCTACTATTACTTCTAATCCCCAGGCGATCGCCTCAACAATTAATGCCTGAGTAAGAGTCAGATCGTCATCAACAATTAAAAGTCTATGGGAGCCAGATGAAGATAAAGAGCGAGGATCGACGGTATAAAATGAAGAAACCTCAGTCAACTGAGGATTTAAGCAAGCAAGCAATTTCTCGACTGATTCGGATAAGTAGTTCACTACTTCTGCATCATCGAGATCGCACGATCGCAATATTTGTTCTATCTGACGAGATTGTTCCGAAGCTCGAGCCAAGCCAAAGCTACCCAAAGAACCAGTTAAAGTATGAGCTAACTCAATTGCCTGTTGCAGCAGGCTTGGTTTTAGCTGACCAGTTTTCAAAGCTCGAACAGCTTGCTGAAGAACTCGAACTCGGTTGAGATACTGACTTTGATGTTGTTGCCAAATTCTGTATAAATGTGGAGGAATAAATAATTCTTGCTGGTCTAAATTACCATATTCTTCTTCACTTTCTCTGCTTTTATCCACTGTTATTTGGACTGTACTTTGCTCTTTTGTTTTAGCAAGCTTCGATGGGGATTGTTGTTTTAATCTATACCCCAGACCATAAATAGTTTCGATCGGGTCAAAAGTGACTCCAGCTTGTTTTAACTTTTGGCGCAAACCTTTAATTTGGGTTCTGACCGCATTTTCTGTAGGAATTTCTTCTAATGCCCAAAGATGGTCTAGTAAAGAGCTTTGGCTAAAAATACGCTGTGGATTGCGTAAAAATAGTTCGAGTAAGGCATATTCTTTAGCAGTTAATTTAAGAGGTTTTTTTTGATAAGTTACCTGACAATTATTGAGATCGAGACAAAGGTCATTCCATTGTATTGCTGGTAGTAAAGAATCATTACCCCTTCGCACGAGAGCGCGAATGCGAGCCAGCAATTCTTGTAAATTGAAGGGCTTGACTAAATAATCGTCGGCACCAGCATCTAATCCTTTTACCTTTTTAGTAACTGTATCGTGACGCGTTAGAAGTAAGATAGGAGTGCGATCGCCTTTGTTTCTTGATTTTCGACAAACTTCAATTCCATCTAGGTTAGGTAAGCTTAAATCTAATAAAATTAAGTCGTATTCAAATAAATCTGTTAATTCTAAACCTTCATAACCATCTTGCGTCCAATCTACGGTACAATTCTGTTGGTCGATCAAAGTCTTTTTGACTAAATCAGCCAGGCTTTCATCGTCCTCTATAAGCAAAATCTTCATTGTGTATTAAGTGTGGTTATTATCGTTTGGAAGATACTTTTCAATTTAAAGATCTTAACTTGTTCTGCTATAAGAGTCTGACAGCATGTTAGTCTTTATACCAAATCTTTTCTATTATTTGCTTGTTTAATTTATTAATTTAAAATAATGTTCTTTTGATTTTTTGCTACAGTTGCTACTCAAATTTTTAACTATATTCAAGTCTCGCATCGTAATCTTGAATAAGCGTAAGAAAATGCGCCATCTTTTCGCTTATAGCAACATATCTTGAATTAAAAAAAATTATTTTTTATTTTTTAAACTTTACTTCTTCGTGTCAAATTTGTAAACCTTAAAAATCCACTATTGAGCAACTGTCTGTGAAGCAAGAATCCAAGGGGCTGTTTGGCGTTCCCGTAGGGTCCGTCCCTGCGTTGCCAGCTTGTAAGCCCCATCCGCGTTCTGCGTAAGCAACGTGGGAAGCATCAAGGAGACTCTTCAACGCCTCCATTGCGCAACAGTCTTTGACGGCGTTGGCGCGCGATAACCTGTAAGTCTACACTGCGATCCGTTTCATCTACAATTTCACCCGTAAGCACTTCAAGAACATCCTCAAGAGTAACTACACCAGCAACCCCACCATATTCATCTAACACTACCGCCAAATGTTCGCGGGTTTCTTGGAAGACTTTAAGTAGTTTATCAGCCCTAATCGTTTCTGGAACGAAGCGAACTGGACGATTAAGGCTAGCGATTGGCTGTTGCTGTTTTCCTTCAATCATCGCTGTAAGCAATTCATCTTTCAGTACTAAGCCAGTTATATTATCTATAGAATCGTCAATTACTAAAATACGGGTATGTTGAGAAGTAATAATCTCTTGTTGGCATTCCGATAGGGTAAGCTCGCCTCGAAGATAAGTAATGAGAATTCTGGGAGTCATTACATCAGCTGCAGTCAAATCGTTTAATTGGAAGACTCGCTGAATCATATCGGCTTCGTCGTCTTCGATAATGCCTTCTTGATAACCAATCCGAGCAAGCAGCTTAATTTCTGCCTCATTGGTTGTAGGTTTTACCGTTATTCCTACCAAAGGAGTCGTAATTTTTTCCAGCAAGATGACTAGCGGTTTAAACAGCCAAGTCAGCCATTGAACGGGCTGTGCCATCAATAGAGCAAATGGCTCTGAATAGCGTTCTCCCAAAGTTTTAGGTATAATTTCTCCACCAAGAATGATCGCAAAGGTTAACACTCCAGAAAATACTCCTAACCAGGCTTGTCCCAAAACCGAAGCAGCAATCCCTCCGATAAAAACACTGCCGAGAATATTAAAAATGTTGTTGAGAATGACAATGGTAGCGATGGGGCGATTGATTTTTTGTCGAATAGCTAAGAGTGTTAAGGCAGCCGGCTTTTGAGACTGAGCGAGTTGTCGTACTTTGAGAAGAGAAACCGAAAGTAACGCCGCTTCTGTTCCCGAACACAGAGCCGAACCCAGGATGACAATTAGTGTCGCGATCAACAATTGAAGCATGAAAATTCAGAAAAGACTGAAAAGTTAAGGGTTTGTCGAAGCGAACTAAGAAAACTTCAATAATCGTTTAATCTTGCTAGCGATCGACTAATTTATTTATTGTAAAAGTAGTGGTGAATTCAGCGATAAAGAAATTTTGAAATAGCCGCTCTATTTCTTTACTATAGCCAGTTAACTTTATTTGTGCCGACCTACTTAGTTTATTAATAACTGATATTTTTGTGATTTATTTTATAAATCACAAAATTAGCAAAAATTTATTCATAAATAAAACAACTAAAATTTCCCTAGAGCTCGTCCAAAAATTTAGTTATTAACCAATTGATTCTGTTTGAAGATAAAAAAGACAAATTCAATTAGCAAGCTAATTTTTGATTTACATTTAACGGAAATCGACTTCTAGCTAGCTATCAATAACAAAGTTTCAAGAAACTGAACTCAAAAAGGATTTATGTTACTGAAGAGTAAATATTTTTCGAGACTTAAAAAATGACTCGATTCAGAAAAAGGAAATTATATTTTATATTAATGGCTGACCTCAAATTATGTAAAAGTCATTGACGGGGACTTCTTAATTAGCGATAGGAAAAGAGTTGCAGCCGCTGCAAGTGTAGTCGCGATCGCTCTGACTGACGCTCCAAAAATAACTATTTTCTAAAACACATAGTTACGAATTGGCTATTAGTGACGGTTAGTAAGGTTTTGCCAATGAGCTTTCTACTGCTAAGGCTGAAAGATTTTATGAAACCGAGTTAAATCCCCAACTCAATAAATTTACCAGGTATCTTACATTTAAAACTAAGCTCACCGAGATCGCCGTCAATTAAAACATAGGCTTTAGAAAAGTCCGTCTAAATTAAGAGTGCAATTCCATCAAATTTAAACTGGAAGGGCAAGCTACCTCCGCTTGTCGGAGTGGTAGTTGACTTAGGTTTCTCAAATGTATGAGTATGGCATAATCTTTTTGCTTGAGAGAAACTAGTGGCGATCGCAAACCGAGCCAAACGTCAGGAATTAACCCTACGTTAGGAAGAGCAACAGCTCCCTCAATGTTAAAGCTATTAGTTTTTTGGCATTTTGTTATATTTCCCTTTGCCCTGTCTGCTGCTTCTTCGGCAAGATCGATCGCATCACTAACAGCTTTAAAGATTGTATTGCGATCGACATCAAGACCGTGAAACAATAGTTGAGAATCGATTTTAGGAGCTTGGATTATTTCTCCAATTGGTTCGAGGCGATCGCTCATTACTCTGGCTTGTAAGAAACGCCGCTCTTAAGAACCTAGACAAGATAGGATAAAGTTAGACAAACTTAGACACTATCCTGATGTCTTATTCCTGCTTCGCTCAGAGTCACTGAAACCTAAGTTTCTGTAACCTACTCTGTCCACAGGC
>JADEWQ010000022.1 GCA_015207585.1 Pleurocapsales cyanobacterium LEGE 06147
CGTGCACGTCTCCTCCCAAACTGGGAGAGATTAAACAGGAACTGTCGGAAACTAATCAGCAACTTACAGACATCGAAGCGAATACCGAGTAGAATCTTGTTGCTTCACGTTTCTTTCCAACCGCACAGTAGCAGCAGCGCGAGCAGTACGCAATGCTATTTCTAATAATGCTTTGCCGGGTATTTGGGAAGTTGCTGGTTTAGACCATCCCGACCAAATGATTGTGGAAGTTAAAGTAGCAGTTCCGTATTCAGAGAGAGTGCGTCAAGATGAGGTACTGTCAGTTCTTCCCTTTGGTCAGAAATCACTGACTGTTGAATCTGGTGGGATGAGCGTTCCAGGGCGAGCCATAGCCGAACTCAACGATAAAAATGACGAAATGCTCATCGCTGTTGCAGCGGTGACTGTATTAATAGAAGAAGCAGAGAGTTGAGTTACAAAAAAATCACCAGTTATCAGTTAGAGGTGTAAAGTAGAATGCCCGTCTCTTTTTTAAAGGGATAAATACTGATGACTCGTGATGAGAAGAGCGATCGGACGCAAAATCGCTACATATATCAGTGGCAACAGTTGAGAATAAGAGTTATCGACTTGGTAAAGCAAGCGCAATGCAAATTTTGTGTTGATTAGTGCTTTCTTACAGAAGATGCTAGAGCGAGACTTTCGAGAATTTCTCCTACTCCGCAAAATTAATGAAACAGGCCACTAGTTTAGGCATTTTTGATAAAGTCAGGTAGCTTCGTCACTACCCGCGTTAACTTTTGCGTTGCCTTGGTGAGAAATGTCTTTTGTTTTTTAACTTCTGGCTGTGGAGAAGCGTTATAGGTTATATCAAATTCTGATAAAGCAGCCTCGATATCACCTTCGGCACCTATAAAATTCCAAAACTTCTGAAAATCTTCTTTGGCATTTTCCAGGGCAAAACTCATCCAATTTGGTTTGTCCTTGAGAAATAGATCAATATTACTGTTAACAGTATCGCAGTAATCCAAAGAGACATCCATAGGATTGCTGTCCTTTGGCAATCCCAAGAGTATGTCGTTTTTGTAAACAGCAAAGATTCCACCTGCACGTTTTACAAGACTTTTTGCCACGTCGCGATCGTTTCTTTTTAAATGCACGTAAATCGCCTCTTTACCATAATACCGCTCGAGCCTCCCCAAAAGCCAGCTAAGGCGATTGTCTGCTTCGATGTGGTCTTCCGGATATTGGAAACGCGCATCCCCTAATAACATAGTTCTCGATTCATGCGCACTAGTAAAATTGGTTATATGCTGACATGCTTTTATAAAGGTGGTCGAACCACATCTTCCAGTATTGAGCACAAATATATTCAATTTCTTCCTCCCTCTTCTTCTAACATTGAGTTACGCTGCCGCAGTTAACCTCTCAGCGATCGACTCCAACGCCTTTTTGTTATACTACCGTGCTAATCTCCGCTAATCTCCACCAATTTTTCACCAGCTTGTAATAAATCAAGGAAGTTTAATTTCAGCAGCATATAAGCTTTGCAATCGTTGCAATCCAGCATTTACTTGAAAGAAAAGATCTCCTTTACCCAAAAGACAAGCAGCTTCTGTTGAAGTACCCCCTAAAATAATTTTGGAATCGGTTTCGCTTGCAGTAGAAAGAGCAATTCTTCCCGGTAAGTTAGAGCGAATAATGGGAGTAACTACACCCGCTTCTGGACGTTGGGTAGCAACAATTAAGTGAATGCCTGCCGCTCTCGCCATTGCACCTAAACGTTTGATGCTCGTCTCTAAAGCATTGCGAGTTTCTTTTTCTGCCATAAAGTCGGTATATTCATCAAAGATACAAACAATACGTGGTTCACCAGGTTGTTGGCGCTGTGCGAGTTGTTGGTTGTAAGCATCGAGGTGAGAACATCCTGCTAGTTCAAATAGTTGGTAACGTCTCTCCATTTCAGTGACTAATTCTGTCATCAGAGCGATCGCTGCTTCGCTATCTTTGACTATGGGTGAGAATAACCAAGGCATTTGAGTAAATTCGGGGAAAGTTACTCGTTTGGGATCGACGAGGGCAATTTTGATTTGTGTGGGGGTGTGGCGATAAATAAGGCTGAGGAGAAGCGATCGCAAAAATTCACTTTTACCACTTCCAGTCGTACCGCCAACTAAAAAATGACAGGTATTGGGATCGGCTAAATCTGCTTCTATTAATTTTCCCTCTAAATCGACTCCAATAGCAATGGTTACTGCCGCGCGCTCTGGCTTTTTCTGGGGTTGAATATAATGCTCGAATTGGGCAATCTGACGATCTTTACGAGGTAGATCGACACTAACATAGCCGGGTTGGGTAGAAATGAGCGGAGGACGAGCAATTCCTAATTGGACTTGTAAATCGGAAGATAATTTGAGAATAGATGCTACTTTTATTCCTTTGTTGGGTTTGAGTTTGATCCGAATAAAAGCAGGACCAGCGATCGCACCTAAATAATCGACATTTATTTTAAAAGATTGTAAGGTTTCTACTAATTCTTGACCAATTGGTTTGGGATCTATTGAAGAGGCAAAATTTGGTTGAGATGGTGCGACAGCTATATTATTGTTACTAGTTTGAGATGGTGTATCTATCTCAGAGTCATGGCTGTTTGAAAGCTTAAAAAAACTTTGGCATTTTTCCCGTTGAGGACAAATATTACATAAATCGGAATTACTTGTTGGCGGTGGTGCATCTGGTTGTGGTGCTTCCCATTGCAACCATTGCTGCATCTGTTGTAATTTAAAGGGAATTACTTGATGCACGTTGGGTTCTAGTTCTTCCCAGGAATAGCGATATTCTTTGAATTGCGGTAAAACGCAATAAACAGCAGAGTCAACAGGTACTTTTTTCGTTGGCTGAATCATGTAACTATAAAGAGCAACCTGCGCTAGCTGTGCTGAGTAATCGACAGGATTGTAAGTTTTTAATTCGACAACACAAAGGCGATCTTGCTTGCAGTCATAGATTAGACTATCTAATTTTCCTGCTAATGACTGTTGACTGCCATCAGGTAAATTAAAGTCATATTGGAGTTTAAATTCTTGCCTCACGAAAGTGCGATCGAAGAGATCGTTGGCATCGCAATAAGATCGATTTTTGACTAATAACTCAGTCCATTGTTGAATTAGATTCCTCAATCCCTGCCAAATCCGATCTAATGCTTGCGCTGAATTGGGTTTTTTTGGATTGTTGGTTGCAAATAGTTGGGAAAAAAGATCAGACTGTAGAAAAGATTTTGTATCTGAGAGGCGATCGCCTCTTTTTCTAGTTTTTCTACTGATGGCTGAAATAAATCTTTGAACTGAGGTTCTTGCTTTGCCTGGGTAATAAACTCTTCAGCTAGCTTATGAAAAGTATTACCAATTGCCAAGGGACGATCTTTTGGTAAAAATAAAGTCTTACCACCGAAACGTTTATTTAAATAGAATAATCGCGGACACTCAAAAGCTACTCGAACATCAGTAACGCTAAAAGAACTTTGTCGATTTAGTGGAGGCATATTTGGCTCGCTTAATTCTAATAAACGACGATGAACGCTAGCTAAATAAACCGTGTCCATCTTGGCATACTTTAGTTGTTCTCTAGTAAGAGGTCTTTTTCCCCAGTCGCTTTTCTGTTCGTTTTCCATTCTATCTTTAGGAAAGTGACACAGTTCGACAGGGAGGGTTTTTAGTTTGAGGTTGCTAGTTCCCAAAACCTCTTTAGAGATTTGTTGCGCGATTTTGTAGGTACAAGTAATATTTTTTCCTCGTTCTGTGCCACCGAGATACTTTAGCAATAATTGATAATTAATAATTGATAATTGATAATTATCAATTGCTTTTTAATTTCTGTAGAGACGCGATATATTGTGTCTCTACCTTTGTCCGGACATAGCATCTACATTCCTACTGTTGCGGTATTAAACAAACTAATTGCTCTTCTACTTTGGCAGTAGGATTAATAATAGAGATTTTCTGTTCTTGACACAGTTCTTGAATGAGATTGTCTATTTCTGCTGCTTCTACTTCAGCAAATTGACTCTTTGATTGTTGAGTTAGTATTTGTCGTCCTAGTAGGTGATGGTTTTTAACTATGTTGAGAAGAAACTCTTTTACTTGTGGGCAAGGCGCTTCTACTACTTGGGTTTCTTTATTTTTTTTCCTTGAATTAATATCAAAAGGAACAATTTTTAAATCCTGTAACAAAGAACATTGATGCAAAAGTTTAGCTTCATAAACCAGATTATTTAATTCTGCTAGAGTTAGGGGCTTAAAATTTAATATTAAGTCGCCAGAACGAGCATCATTGGCGAGCTTTTGATAAGTTTTTAAATAGTAAACAGATTCTAAATTCGGTTCGATGTGCTGGTGATATGAATTATTAAAAATTTGATGGTAGAGTTGATATCCTCTATTATTTTTGTTTCCTAAATATTCGGCTCTAATTAAGATTAAAGTAATATCTTGATTAGAGTCAATTGCTTTTTTACAAGCTTTCATTGCAAAAGAAAAACTTCTCAAATTAGAATCTTCATTCCAGAAGATGCCAATATGTTTATATTCACTTAATGACTGGTAGCTAAAAGAATAGCTAGCATATTTACCATCTAAAAATCGTGGTTTAATTTCCTTGATTTGCAAAGCACTCATTGCCGAGCTAAGCATTTCAATTAGTTCTGGGGAAGATAATTTCCGAAGCCGAGAAATATTATCTTTAGTTTTATTAAATTGCTCGCGCCAGAGAAGTTGAAAAGCTGCTGATAGATCTGGTTTTATTGTTGGAGCTAATTTTAGAGTCGAACCTGTCTTGAATTTTTGAAAAAGTTTACCTCCAAAGCTAAGAGAATCACGAAGATTTGCTTTTTCACTAGGATATTTATGCTCTGAAACTTGTTTATTTAAAGGCTCAATTGGTGATTTTGGTTTGGGATTTGCTTGACAGTGAATTGGATAGAGACGGCTTGACCAAAGAGCTTCTACTTGTTCTAGATTAATTGGTTTTAAATCAATTTTTCGATCGATTCGAGCCAGCTCTGATTGATAAATTTTTGTTCGAAAACTCATTCATTTATCAAGAACTATACTAATAATTACTAAAAAGTTTTTAAAATAATTATTATGAAAAGTTGTATTAACATTAAAGATTGAACTGAGATCGAGAGAACCATCTGAGAATTTGGCAGCAAGTTCTACCTGGTCAAAACATAAGACAATTGGTTGATTATCGGCAGAAATTCGACCAAAATTACCGATAATTCCTCTGGCAGCCTCTTCACTGTCAATAATGCTTTTGACACCTAAAGCTTTTAACTCATCTTCGCTAATATTATTTCCTCGCAACCAGTCACAGACAATAAAGTATAACTCTGGATTGGTAAGCGCGTACAAAACAGCAAAAAAATCACCAGGTTGGTAAATTCCTGTAGGATAAATACTCCTGAGTTCGTGGATAAAGTGATTTTTCGCACCTAAAATTTTCTTTTTAATACCGCGATCGCGATAGGCAGATAAACCTTTTAACCAAAGGAGTAACTGAGACTCTTGTCTTCCTTCGGGAACGTGCATTAAGCTATCGACAGTATAACGAAGAGTATGTTGCCAAATACTGTCATTGCTAGGACAAGGTTCGATATAGGCAAAAAAAGCGCGATCGTTGAGCGTTTTTTTGAGACGACTTAATAAATAGCTTTTACCGCAACCAGAATCACCTGTAAGCAATATAGTGCGAGTGTAGCGACTTTAATGACATTTTCTAGAATAGCGCGGATCTCAATAATTGCTTCTTGATGAATTGATTCGACAGTTGCAGCTGAGGTTCGCTTGTCTTCGTTCCAAAAGTTACCAGTTCCAAAGGTTACAGAATCGAAAGGATTGACTTCTCTTTGAATAATTTGCTCTAAACTTGCCACATTAATACCTCTGTTGTCTGACAAAATAGCTAATAGCAGAAGCAGATTTTTGTGTTTGAACCTGCTTGCAATTGCCAGATAGACAAACTAATTAACCATCAGGAAAAACAAAGAACCACCTACATCTTGGGTAATTCCTGCCTCTATTTGTTCTTTGGTATAGTGAACCGCTTCTACTAGAGAACTTAATTCCAACTTGTCTTGTCGTTGGAGGCGATAGAGTGCGTCATCTAATTCCTGACGAGACAGAGGTGGTTGTAATTTATTACGGAGATGGAAAATCGGTAAATAATTGTCTGTACCTAGTTCGCGATCGAGATCGATAATTGTTTGTAAAATCTCTTCGTCAGAAGGCTTTTTGCCATTATTGTTAGGCTTGTCGTTTGCAGTACTTGGGGAGACAGATTGATAAGATCCGAAATATTTGCGTGAAAAACGTAGATAGTTAGAGAGTAAATCGAGGCTTAAAACTGAATTAGTGCCTTTAGGATCGTATTCTTTAGCGAGAAATTCTTTGCCTCTCTCCGTTAGCCAGACTCGTTCGATCTTTGTAGCGGCGGCAGCAATAATCAAACCTCGTTCGACTAAACTGGCTATTAGTTCTTGTCGTTTTTCAGGAGGAGTAACTTTTGTTTTACCAGGAGTTATTGTTTCGGTGGCGCAAGCTTTGAGAATTTTTAGTTCATCAGCGGAGACTGGTAATTCATCGGAATTTAGCTTGAGTAAAGCTTTTCCAGCCGAGTTAATCTTGATTTTAGTAATTTCCTCGCTACAGGCAACGTATTGATAATCGCACAAGTCACGACAAATTCCTTCCGTCTCGGAAATCTTTGTTTTGGTATTTGGCTTTAGTTCACTAATCTTTCCTTGATAATTTTCTCTACCGACAAGCTTGAGTAGAAACTTTAATTCTTTTACTTTCATGCTTTGCAATTAATTGTTGTTTTCTTCGAGCTTATTTCGATTAAATTTGCGTCAATCGCATTGACAGTGCCAGTAATTCCTGTTATTTTAATTGCCTTTTTTGTTGCGACAATCTAATTTGTTTGACACTTTTTAAAGTTTAACACGCTCGAGCCATTTCTAATTTGCTGTCTTTGGTGACTCGTATCATCTCATATCCTATATAGACGATCTCGAGACTCCCGCTCGGGTAAAACTATTTTTTTAGGCTTTATCAAGTTATTTAATAGCTAATTTCTTTTAGAATTTAATATTTTTAACGTAAACTATTTATAGTTTAAATTATTTTTATTTTTAAAAAAGTTAATATTTTTTTGTAATTTCTTTATTTAAATCAAATAATAATAAAAGATGAGCATAAAGCTATTTTTTGGTTTTTCAATTTATTCAAGCTGTTTTACTATTTATACAATTAGTCAAAGACAACCAAAGACTCATTAGTGTGCCAATAGGCATTAGATTTAATACATATTTACTGCATTATTCTTGATATCCTATAATCGGCAACGGTTTCGAGAACTTATATTATGATTTCAACTACCTCTCTAACCCTAGAAGAATTTCTCGCGCTTCCAGAAGCCGATATTACTTACGAATATATTGACGGTAAAGTTGTTCCCAAAATGTCTCCTAAAGGCTTTCATTCTGCCGTACAAGCAGCTTTACTAATCTTGCTGCAAAGCTGGTGTCAAGAAAAAGGTCGGATTTATCCCGAATGGGCAGTTAAACTAAAAAGAAATGGAGTAGACTGGGTTCCCGTTCCCGATTTAACCTATATTTCCTATGAACGGCTGAGTGCAGATTGGATGTTGGACGAACCATGTCCAACTGCACCCGAACTGGCAATTGAGATTATTTCCCCAGGACAATACTTTTGGCGATTTAACTGAAAAGGCAGTGGATTACTTAAATGCTGGAGTATCCAGAGTCTGGGTAGTCGATCCTCAAGCTAAAAGTATTACTATTTTCTATCCCGATGCTCCCCCACAAACGAAAAAAGGAACGGCAACACTGAACAAATCTTTACTAGAAGGACTTCAACTGACTCCCCAACAAATTTTTGGACAAGCAGGACTTCTCGATTAAGTACTTATCTGTCTATAACCTTTATGAGACGGTTAATACATATAAGAGTATGGAGTCTGCTTGACACAGCTAGATGCTACTGTAATTAGTAGGTTTGTAGTAACAACTACCGCCAAGCTGGATTCAGTCAGAATCCCGCGATTTATCGCGTGGAGGATGTCAAGATAGTTCGCATGGTAATCGTGAATAGTACCAAGAAAGCGACAAATGCTGGAAGGACACCGACAAGCCAAGGTTGACCCAACCAGTAAACCGTAGCCGTGTAACCAAGCACATAGAATGTTATCAGCGCAACGAGAAGGAATGTACGCGCTGGACTAGCCAAGTAACCGATTTGGCGCGAAATCCAAATGCTGCCAATGATGAGCGCCGGCCAACCCGTTCCAAAGATGACGTACCCTAGAATTTGTTCCATATATTTTCTCCTTTCTTTGCGCAAGACATTAGAAAATATCCCTAAGTCATATTCTCTATCTGCTCAATCGCAACGAGCATGCTAACGCAAAGCTTACTGATGAAGATTTTTTTCTGAACCATCCGAATTGGCGATCTTCGCCGAGGGGTTGTTATTCAGCGTTAATCGCCATCGTACATTAGTTTGGGCTACACTACCTTAATTTCTAACACGCCGCTCGTATCTCGTTCGTTAAGATATGCGATCGCTAGATCTGGTTCATTAAGATATGCGTTGCGGTAGCACCCGCTTTCGCGGGATCGCTAGGGACACTCCTGTGGCGATCGCACCTAGAGAAACAATAGACGGAACAAATATCTCGTGCATCTTAATTGAATTGAATGGATTTATCCTGCTAACAATCTTGGAGTCATCCAGGTAATTCTGGTAATCGATAAGTAGCTCAGTAGAGTGTTACTTGTTAAATTTCAAAGCATAGAGAACCGAACCGAGTAAACCCAACTGAGCATTTAAAACAATATGCACGGAAATTTTATCTAACAAGGGACTAACCCTACCTTTTTGTTTGAATACTGCTAAAAAACGACCGTCTTCCATCAAAGGTAAAATTTTAGCAGCAATACCGCCAGCAATATAAATCCCTCCATAGGGAAGTAGTTTGAGAGCAAAATTACCCATTTCCGCTCCATAAGCTTCTACAAACATTTCCATGGTTTTTTCACAGAGGCGATCCCGCTTTGCGGGTGCTGCCGCACCGCTTTTGTCTAAGGCTGCTTGGGAAATAACAGCAGCAGGATCGATAGTAGTATCTTGTTGCTGTTCCCAACTTTGAATTTTTTCCTTTATTTCTGTCGATTCGCTGGCAAAATTAGAGTCGCGCAAAAACTGATAGATAGCCACAATTCCTTGTCCGGAAACGACTCTTTCTACCGAAACCCGATCTAAACTAAACTTATTTTGCAAATAGTGTAACAGTTTAGTTTCTAACTCATTACGCGGTGCAAAATCTGTATGTCCTCCTTCGGTAGCAAAGACTAGATAATTATCTCCTTGAGGAATCAAAAAAGATTCTCCCAAACCCGTTCCCGCACCGATAACGGCAATAGGAGCATCATAGCTAACTTCTGCTGATTGGAGAGTAAGGAGATCGGATTCTGTTAAGCCCAAAATTCCATAACTATTGGCAACAAAATCATTAATCAGACTAACTTTTTCGATGTTTAATTCTCGTTCCAGACGTTCACCGTCTAACTTCCAATCAAGATTGGTTAAGTTAGAAGTATTGTTGACAACGGGACCAGCGATCGCAAAACAAGCTGCTTTTGGTGTTGTTTCCTCCACTGTTGCGAGAAACTGCTGTACTATCGGCACTAGATCGGGGAAGTCAGTACTGAGATATTTTTTTTCCCTAATCGTTTTAATTGCTTTAAATGACTTGACAGTCATGGTAACTTCTATCAAGCGCAGTCTCGTATTGGTTCCCCCTATATCTCCGACTAGTACTAACATATTGCCAAACTCTAATTTCTTTATATTTCTAGGATTTACACCTTGACAATTTTAATACTCTGTCAATACAGAAGTCCTAAATTGCTAACTAATCGTATGAATCTTGAGAAAATTAGTTCCTTTGGGTTGTTGAGTAGGGATGCCTCCCATAATCAAAATTTTGTCGCCGGGTACGGCTAAATTACGTTGAACCAACAAAGTTTCTGCTTGTTCAACCAATTCTTCAAAAGTTTCTACCCGATCCTCGATCGGGATTGGTTTGACGCCCCAAATCAGATTTAAGCGGTGGTAGACATTGCGTTCTGGAGTAAAAGCTACTACAGGTGCTTTCGGACGCTCTCCCGAGGCAATCAGAGCAGTGTAACCAGTACTGGTAAAGGTAGTAATACAACGCAAGGGCAAAGTTTTGTCTAGAACGTTAAGTGCTTCACTCAGAGCATGAGTTTCATCGGTACCCGCCGGAGGATAATTAACAAAGTTGATTTCTGGCTCGATATCGGTAGCAATACGCGCTAGCATTTGTACTGCCTTAACCGGATACTTACCTACTGCCGACTCTCCTGAAAGCATTACTGCATCGGTGCCATCGACGATCGCATTAGCAACATCACTGGCTTCGGCGCGAGTAGGACGGGGATTGTTAATCATGCTATCTAACATTTGGGTAGCAGTAATGACTGGAATACCTTTTTCATTGCACAGACGAATAATTCGCTTTTGCAACATGGGTACTTTTTCTGGATTCATTTCTACCCCCAAATCGCCTCGTGCCACCATCAAGCCATTACACTCTTCGACAATAGCTTCCAAATTATCTATGGCTTGGGGTTTTTCAATTTTAGCCATCACCGGTACACTTACACCTTTTTGAGCTAGTAATGCTTTGAGAGTGCGTACGTCTTCTGCTTGACGAACAAAGCTTAAAGAAATCCAGTCTACTCCTTGAGCAAGACCAAATTCTAGATCTTCCTTGTCTTTTTCCGTCATGGAAGGAAGGCGTAGATTTAAGCTAGGTAGATTTACTCCCTTACGACTTTTGAGAATACCTCCCTCAATAACTTTGCAGTACACTGCCTTACCTTGGATTTTTTCGATTCTCAATTCTAGCAATCCATCGTCGAGAAGAATCTGCGCTTCGGGTTCAGCTTCTTCAGCAAGATAAGGATAGTCAATCGGTACGGTATTGGGTCGATCGCTAAATTCGGCGAGTGGAACTATGGCAATTTGTTCACCTTCAATCAAATCTATTGCACCATTGGGTAACTGCCCCACTCTAATCTTAGGACCCTGGAGGTCTTGCAGAAGAGTGATAGGAGTATCTAATTCTTGAGAGACAGAACGCAACAGCGAGACCATGCGAGCGTGATCTTCATAGCTTCCGTGGGAGAAATTTAACCGCGCCACGCTCATTCCAGCTCTGACCATTTGCTCGAGTATTTCTCTCGAACTACTAGCAGGACCAATAGTGGCAACGATTTTAGTGCGGTGTGTCAAAGGTTTCATCAATACTTTGCTGGTTATTTGCGAGCGGTTGTAAAAACTTTCCGGAGTTCCCAGACTACTCAATCTCTACTTGCCTGTATTTCCTCAATTTCTAGCCATTTGACTACCATTGCAGCAATCGGTACGGATAGAAATATCCCCCAGAGTCCGGCAACTTTAGCTCCTAGCATCAAAGCAAAGAATACCACTACCGGATTGAGATTGACTGTGCTTTGCATGACACGGGGTGCTACGAAGTTATCCTGGATTTGTTGCAGAATAAGGCAAGCCACTATAACTTTAAAAGCACTCGCCCACCCGATATTAACTAAGACGATGAAACTGACTGTAATTAAACCTAATGTCGCTCCCACTCCAGGAATGGCATCCAAAAAACCCATAATCATTGATAGAGTTAACGCAAAAGGAATACGTGCCACTACGAAAACAAAAAAAGTTGCCAGACTTAGAAGGAAAGAAAGAATTATTTGTCCTCGAAAGAAGCCGACAAAACTTTCCTCGACCACAGTTGAGAACCTTTCTCTTTGCCTGGGGGGAAAGATTTTCAAAACTAGTTGCCAAAGTTTTCCTCCATCAATCAGCATGAAAAAGGAAACTACCAAAATGATGACAAAGGTGAGGAAGGTATTGGGTAAAGATGACAAAGTACCAATAACGAAACCAAAACTGGATGTCAGGAAATTTTGGAGCGATTGTTCCAGCGGCGTGAAATCAATTTTAATGTTGCGAGCTGCTAGAAAGCTATTGAGCCAATCAAGGGGATTTTCTGGAGAACTCAAACGCTCAATGAAAAGATCGATTAGTCTTTGTGATTGAGCTAAGACATATAAGCCTAAACCAATTATCAGACTGATAATTACCAAGAGTGTTAGAAAAATGACAATGCTCAGGGCAAAACCACGACCCAAAAATTGCTCCAGATAACGAACGGGATAGTTGAGCAAGAAGGCAATAATTGCTGCTACAGAGAAAATAAACAAGATATTCTCAAAATATTGAAAAATAGTGAGCAGTGCCCAACCAGAGGCAAACATAAGCAAAAAACGAACCAGTGCATTGGTACTAATTCGATTCCAGAACTCATTTTTTGTCGGGTCGTTAGGCAACTTGTTCATTCTGTTGCTTCACGTTTGAGAAATAGATTAGAAGAGGATCGCCAAAATCAATTCTGAATAGCTTTCGCTTTATTAAATTCCCAAACTATAAACTACTATAAATCCGAGAACCCCCGCAGCGACAATGCAATAAATGAAAGGAAATAATACTCTACGTATTAATCAACCCTTGCAACCAATTAAGCCAACCGTGGCAGATTTACGGATTGATTTAACTATTCCCAAATCCTAATTTTCTGGTACAGCAAAATATTTAATCGCATCATCAGTTAAACCTTGTTGATGAGCGACAGAAAAATGATAAAGACCGCGATAGATCATCTCTAAAGAAATGCGATCGCCCTCGAATTAGCGCGGAAATATTTCGATTTTGCGCTCTTACCCAAATCTTTTCAATTGGAGGCCAAAGAATGACAAACACACTAATAGAAGCCATCCGTTGGTTTCTGTTCCTATCAGTAGAACTGATGGCACTGTTTTTGGGGGTCAGTTTTCTGGTAGGTCTGCTCCAAGCTTGGATTCCAGACGAGAAAGTGAGTGCCTTTCTTAACCGTAAGAATCCTGTCTTTGGCTACGTCATGGGAGCCGCACTAGGTGCTGCTACTCCTTGGGTGGTATCTACCTAAACACGTTGGGGAAATCAATGCTATTTTGGGATTAAAACTGCATAGAATAACGGGGTTCACAAGCCCCCGAATCGAATTCGGGGGACGACCCCTCACCGCAAGCACTCGAATCCAATTTGGGTGAACGGACAGGCTCAAACCAAGTAACCTTTTAACCGTATTGAAAGCCTGTTCAATTCGCCAACGTTTGTCATATAAATCAGCTACAACGTAAGGTGGTAGGATGGTGGGGTCAAGAACACTAGTGACGTAAGAATGCCAAGTAGAAGAACGAATTTCAATTAAACGTACTCTGACATAAGGAGTTCGTTTCGTGCCCGAACTTAGACGAATCAGGCGGTCACGCATTGAATAACTATATGTAAATACCTGTTCTACTTTAATAAATGCTCCCTTTTTTAGACGAGTAATAAAATTAATTTCTCGCTCAATTAATTGGAGCCAAAAACTAAAATGATAGAAGCCTCTATGAATAGTGGCGATCGCTCCCGATTCTCTCAAGGTATTCAACAGAAAAATTGCGCCAAAGACGATATAGATAATTTCTGCTGCCATCACCAAACCTTGAATGGTAGAAGCAGCTAATTCTGCAACAGGTACTTGCCAAACACTCAAAGCGATCGCTCATTAGTCTATAGTTGAAAAATACGATTTCTAGCAGCGCAGATATTTTTAAAATATAAATAAATATAAAATCTGATAAGGTTTTAGGTGTTTTAGGTCTTTCTTGTTCCCCGTTCCCGACTTTACGCAAAAAGTCTAATTGTTAAACCCTTAAAAGGAATCTAGCGATATTGAGATAAATCAAAATTCCCAAAATATCAACCACAGTGGTGATAAAAGGTGCTGACATCAATGCTGGATCGAAACCCCACGAGTGAAACAGAAAAGGCAGTGCAGCACCAGTAGTAGCCGCAATTATGGTAATACTTAACAAACTCAGACCAACAGTAATGCCAATTTCCCCTTGTCCCAAAAACAGAAAAACGGCGACAATTACTAAAATTCCTAATATAAGCCCTAATAATCCGCCAGTCATTAACTCGCGAAAAATGACAGAGAAAGGTTTTTTGCCTCTCAACTCATCGGTACTTAAGCCTCGAATAACGACAGTAGAAGACTGTGCTCCCACATTGCCGCCAGCATCAATTAATAAAGGGGTGAAGAAAGCTAAGGCAACAACTTCATCTAAAACCTCTTCGTATTGGCTGAGAATGATAACGGTGATTGAGTTAGTTATTAATAAAATTAATAGCCAGGGAGTTCTTTTTTTAGCAATTTCAAATAAACTCTTTTGAAAGTAATTATCGCCATCAGATTGTAATGCCCCCATAGTGTAGATATCTTCTGTAGCTTCTTCCTGTAAAATGTCAATTACATCATCGACAGTGACAACACCTAACAAATTTTCGTCTCTATCTACAATGGGTAAGGCTAATAAATCATAGCGTTGAATCAACCGCGCCACTTCTTCGCGATCGGTATCAGTATAGGCATAGACCACATCTCGAGTCATAATTTCTCCTATAGTTTGTTCGGGAGAAGCAACAATTAAATCTTTAAGAGAAAGAGTACCGATTAGTTTTTTAGCAGCATCCACGACATAGACATAGTAACTAACTTCTACAGACCCTGCTAAACTACGAATTCTCTCTTGAGCTTGAGCGGCAGTCAAATTCTCTTTAATAGCTATATATTCAGGAGTCATCAGTCGCCCTGCAGTATCGGGTCGATAGCCTAAAAGCAGAGACGTGGATTGGCGTTCTTCCGGACTCAGTTGGCCAACCAGGCGGCGGACAACTTTTGGCGGTAATTCGTCAAATAATCTAGCTCTGTCGTCTGGAGACATACTATCGATAATCTCCAGTGCTTCGTCAGCTTTGAATCTTTCTAGTAGAGATTGCTGTACCTCGACATCCAAATGCTCGTAAACTTCAATTGCTTTGGCTTTATTCAGTAACCGGAAAGCGATCGCCTGCATTGCTTCTGGCAACCCAGAGATTGCTTCGGCAATATCGACTGGCTGTACGGGAATTAGTAGTGCTTTAGCCCCTTCAAAGTTCTTTTCTTCTAATAAGATTTGTAGCTGAGTGCGAACTAAATCTCTTAATTCACTACGGGAACCAGTTGGTAAGGTTGTTGTATTTTCAGTCAAGGCAAACTCCTTTTTTTATTGGCAGTTAATTGTCAGTTTTTGACAGAATTTTTACCAATACTTATTAAAATAACAAGCTTTATTAATTAGTATTCTATTGACCATAATCGATACTGTTGGTCAATAGATTAAGATGTACGAGTAAGAATTAATATTGACCGCGATCGCTCATCAATGATAGGTTGCTTTAAACTTCAACCTTTTCAATCTTACCAACCGCCGTTACTCACATCAGAATTATTTAAATCATGACCATTGCTACAAGTACTTTTCCCATAAACCTTGAAGCTTATAAACCACTAAAGCTAGATCCTCAAAATCCTACCCTGACCGAGGAACAGCGAGAGGCACTCAAGGCTAACATAAAACTCTGCCGCGATGCAATCGTCTTCTTTACTGCAACAGGAGCTGCTAAAGGTGTAGGAGGCCATACTGGCGGACCTTACGATACCGTACCGGAAGTCACGATCCTCGATGGGTTCTTTCGAGGAGCGTCAGAAAAGTTTGTGCCAATTTTTTTTGATGAAGCCGGACATCGAGTTGCCACCCAGTACTTAATGGCTGTCTTGCATGGAGAGTTACCAGCCGAAAGACTTCTGCGTTACCGCGAAGCTCACTCACAATTACCGGGACATCCTGAGTTAGGGCTTACTCCTGGTGTCAAGTTTAGTTCGGGGCGATTGGGACATATTTGGCCTTATGTTAACGGTGTAGCTTTAGCAAATCCAGACAAAGTTGTCTGCTGTCTTGGCTCTGATGGGGCTCAGCAAGAAGGCAATGATGCCGAAGCTGCTCGTTTAGCCGTATCTCAGCAGCTCAATATTAAGCTCATTATTGATGACAATGACGTTACTATTGCCGGACATCCCTCAGAGTATATTCCTGGCTTCAGCGTGGCCCAAACATTAAGAGGTCACGGTCTTAAAGTTTTAGAAGGCAATGGCGAAGACTTAGATGACTTGTATCGTCGCCTCTGTGAAGCCATGAATACGGACGGACCAGTGGCTGTTGTTAACAAGCGCAAGATGTGCGTGGGTATTGAAGGACTGGAAGGATCTGCTCACGGACATGATGTAATTTCATTGGATTTAGCGATCGCTTATTTAGAATCGCGAAATCTTACTGAAGCCGTAGATTATCTCAAGAGCATTAAAAAGCCCAAGCAAACTTATACTTATCTTGGCTCTGGGGACAAGATGGGTTCTAATCGCAATGTCTTTGGCGATGCCGTCGTGTCTATGCTCGACCGTATGAGCGATGAGGAGCGCAAAGAAAAGGTTATGTGTATAGATAGCGACCTAGAAGGCTCCTGCGGACTGAAAAAGATTCGCGATGCCCACCCAGAGATTTTTATTAAAGCGGGTATCATGGAACGCGGTAACTTTTCGGCTGCTGCTGGATTTGGGATGGAAGAAGGTAAGCAGGGTATTTTTGGCACCTTTAGTGCTTTTCTAGAAATGTGCATCTCTGAAATCTCGATGGCTCGGTTGAACTTTTCTAATGTTCTGTGTCATTTTTCTCACTCCGGCGTAGATGATATGGCGGACAACACCTGCCACTTCGGTCTAAATAATATGTTTGCCGATAATGGGTTAGATGATGGTTACGAAACGCGATTGTACTTCCCGGCAGATGCTGCTCAAATGAAAGCCTGCGTCGAAGCTGTATTCCATCAACCAGGATTGCGCTTTATCTTCTCTACCCGCTCTAAAGTGCCTAATATTCTCGACTCCGATGGCAATGACTTTTATGGTGAAGATTATACTTTCACCCCAGGTAAAGACGAAGTGGTGCGAGAAGGAACGGCTGGGTATATTGTTAGCTTTGGCGATGCTCTGTATCGCGCCCTCGATGCAGTAGAACGTCTCAAACAAGAAGGGATTGATGTGGGCTTAATCAATAAACCGACGCTCAACGAAATAGATGAAGAAATGTTGGCAAAGGTCGGTGCTGCTCCCTTTGTGTTAATAGTTGAAGCATTCAACCGTCGTACGGGACTGGGCAGTCGCTTCGGTTCTTGGTTGCTCGAGCGGGGTCTGACACCCAAATTTGCTCACATAGGTACTCACAAAGAAGGTTGTGGCGGTCTGTGGGAACAGTTTCCCTATCAGGGAATCGATCCCGAAGGCATCATGAAGAAGGTTAGAGAATTAGTTGGCTAAATTTTCTTTGCAGTCTAAGAATCATACTTCTGTACGAGACGGGACAGGACTCACAAGCCTTGTCCTGAGGGGCAAGTTCATCTTGCCCCATTGAAGGAGATGAATTTAATCACTAAATAGGTGAACAACTTAGGACTTTGGCAGCCTTTTGATATAGTCCCTAATTACTTGTGACATCGGTATATCTTTTCTACTTGCATAATCCTTAAGTTTATTGAAGTCTTCATAAGATAACCTAACTCTTAAACTCTTTTCTTTAGTCATGTTGCTACATTGTTATCACACATGCTAGATTTATTATAGCCCAAAAGACAAAAATTATGTACGCACTCAAGAGGAAGTTAAAGTTAAACAACAAAGAGAAGACCCTAATGGCTAAACACGCAGGGTTCTCTCGCTTTGTTTATAACTATGGACTTTCTCTATTCTGGGATTCTCTGGACTGTAAAGCTTCAGACAGTAAAAGAATTAGTGCTATCAAAAAGTGCTTAACTAATGTAACTAAGAAGAAGTCCGAGTATGCTTGGATTGGTGAGCTATCATCTAGGGTTTATCAGAATTCATTCCAGACTCTAACAACAGCATTTAAGCGTTGGAGAAAAGGGTTAGCGGATAAACCCACACCAAAGTTGAAGAAGCATAGGCAATCTTTCACTGTTGATAGTTCTAATGGTAAGGTCTTAGTTAGAGAAGGTAAACACATAAAGATACCCACTCTGGGTACTTTTAGGCTTCAAGAACCACTTAAAGAAAGTTATATCTCTCAGACCTTCACGATTAGTTGCACTGCTGGAGAGTGGTATGTATCTTTTGCTGTTGATGCAGAAAGAATATCTCCTATCGTTCATGAAATTTACGGTAAAACAGGCATTGATTTAGGGGTGTCTTGTTTTGCTACTCTCTCTGACGGTACGGAAATTCTAGCTCCTAAGCCATCTAAACAAGCGAAAACCAAGCTGGCTAAAACTCAATATAGTGCTAGAAATAAACAACTAGGCAAGAGAAAGTTAGGTGTTAAAGCATCTAACAATGCCAAGAAATACTTTCAGAGAGTAGCTAAATTGCATGCCAAGGTGTCTAACCAGAGAAAAGACTTTCTGCAACAGACTACTACTAATCTACTTCGCAAATATCACACGCTAAGGATTGAAGACTTAAATGTAAAAGGGATGATAGCTAACCGTAAGTTATCCTCTGCTGTTAGCGATTTAGGCTTTTATGAATTTCGTAACCTATTAAATCAAAAGGTTAATTGGTATGCTGGTTTTGTCGAGGTAGTAGATAGATGGTACCCGAGTAGTAAACTTTGCAGAAAGTGTAATTCAAAACATACGGGACTAAAACTAAAAGATAGATTATTTGTATGCCCTAGTTGCGGGCACACCGAAGCAAGGGACTTACAGGCGGCTATCAATTTAGCTAATGCTTCTGAAGAATGTATAACAACTAGGGTAGGTTCTATCCGAAGTAAGGACACTGCGTTGGCGGGTTCCCCGATTAAGCTGCGTGTCCGGTACGCTTGTGGACATGATGCCGCCGACGGTCATGGTTGAAGCAAGAAGTAAATATCAACACGGTTTGTCCGGTGTTGTCTAAGTTTTGTGGAACAGGAAACACGGAGAGGGAAAGACGCGGAAATTTTTTGTCACCGCTAAACTAATTAAACGGACTTCATATGACTCTTGTAGGGGCGGTTTGCAAACCGCCTCTACTAATACATTGAGCTATCCAGCCCGATGCAATTTTTTTTATAAAGATAAAGATGATGTTTCAAAAAATTCTAGTTGCCCTCGATCGTTCACCCCTAGCACCATTGGTATTTGAGCATGGTTTGCAACTGGCTTCTAAGTATAATGGCAATCTGTTACTAACTCACTGTATTGATTTAAAAGTTTGGGAAAACATCGGTTCAATAGTAGACGCTAGTTTTGGATTAACACCTTCCTCAAAGCTACAGCAGTTTGAGCAGGAACATTTACAGGAGATTGAGCAATGTCGACAATGGTTAGAAGCTTACTCTCAGCAAGCGATCGCTCAAGACGTTACTGTAGAGTTTAATTGTGGTCGGGGAGAGGCAGGTTCTTGGATTTGCAATTTAGCTCGGAATTGGGGAACCGATCTGATTGTAGTAGGGCATCGGGAAAAGCAAAGATTGCAAAAGTTCCTCCTTGGCAGTGTAAGTCAGTATGTGCTTAATCATGCCTCCTGCTGCGTTCTGCTCGTTCAAACGGAGAAAAAACTAAGTTGAGAAAAGGATTTGCTCGCCAAATTAGCTCTTTGACTCTCTAACTTTAGTTAAAATTTGCCAACATTCTTGAGCGATTGCCCAATCTTCTGCTGTAGACACTACCAACACGCGCACTGCCGAATCAGGAGCGGCAATATCTTTATCTACTGGGGATGAAGCATTTTTGTTTAAATCTAGTTTTAAGTTTAGAAACTCAAATCCCGCGCAGGCTTCTTCCCTCACTAATGAGGAATTTTCCCCTATGCCAGCAGTAAAAATTAGCGCATCTAAGCCGCCCAAAGATGCTACCATCGCCCCAATAGCTGCTCTTAATCGATGGATATAGATATTGAATGCCAGTTGAGCCCGTTCATTTCCCTGGGCGATCGCTTCTAAAATAGTTCGCAGGTCGGCAGATATACCCGAAATGCCTTTAAAACCCGAATTTTTATTGAGCATTTCATCTAATTGCTCGGCGTTAAAATCGTATTCTTTCAACAGATGAATGAGAATTGCTGGATCGATGGAGCCACTGCGATTGCCCATCATTAAACCTTCTAAAGGTGTAAATCCCATAGTAGTATCGATACTAATGCCATCTTTAATTGCTGCCAGGGAACAACCATTACCCAAATGACAGGTAATTAATTTGAGAGAATCTAAAGGTTTGCCTAATAGTTGAGCCGCACGTCCCGCACAATATTTATGACTGATACCGTGAAAACCATAGCGGCGAATACCTTTTTCAAACCACTCGTAAGGAATGGGATAGACAGCAGCTTTCTGAGGCATTTGACTGTGAAAGGCAGTATCGAATACTGCCACTTGAGGAATGCTACTGCCTAAAATTGTCTCGATCGCTTCAATTCCCTCTAAATTGGCGGGGTTGTGAACTGGTGCGAGAACGCTCAGGCGGGCGATCGCTTCTTTCACTTCAGGATTGATTAGAGTAGCTTCAGAATACTCTGCACCTCCATGTACTACTCGATGACCTACAATATCAATTTCTGATAATTCTTCTAAAACCCGAGTTTTGCCATCACTCAGAGAATCTAACATTTTAGCGATGTCCATTCGCCGATTGTTAGACTCCCATTTCTCTTTTTGCGTCACTTCATTAGCTTTAACTTTCAGTCGAGCAAAACCTGACGCTACAGTCCAGTCAATGCTGGCTTCCCAAAGCGGCTTCGGAGGTTGCTCTGGTAGAGTATTGTTAGATAACTCGTAAAGGCAGCTTTTCTGACTGCTCGAACCGGCATTAAGTACTAAAATTTTCATTTTTCATTTTTGACTTTTGACTTTTTATGCCTCAATGCTTTTCTCTAATTCAATAAAAGGTATGAGCCAGACAACGTCGTAGGGTTGCAAGACAATCCGAAGTTTTTGCTTTCGAACCTTCCACCCCCTCATGCCGATCAGATCGTACCAATAGGTTTCCTCGGGCACTTTACAGACAATAGATGATGTTTCTTCAACCTTAAGCTCTGAGAGGGGAATTTCTACACAGCAAACTCTGTTAGTAACATTGGTTAAGGTTAAAATGTGTTCCTCGCATCCTGGAGAAGTGCGCAACACCGCAAAAACAGACGGTGCGATCGCCAGTATTTGCTGCCCTCCATTGGGATGAAAGGCACGCTGGCGCACGCGGATTTCTCGAATTCTGCTAAGCTGATGCTCGATATGGGAAAGCTTGGAATTAGGGTCTTGCAATTCCTTATCAAGATCCTCCTTTTGAATAATTTTGCGGTTGATATCCCGTTTCGATTTTGTTTTCAGAACAGTATCGATATCATTGGCAGTGCCGATCAGACCGTGAAAATAAATTCCCGGCACGCCCCGAAGTACTAGAGCAATGCTCCTAGAAGCAACAAAGCGTTTAACCTGAAAAGCCATATCCTCGTCACTATGATCTAGGTTGAGAGCGCTAAACCAGGTGGTGTTAATTTCGTAAGGTTCTTTAGAGCCATCTGCCCCCGTTCTGTAAGAGATAAAAGCACCGTGTTCTTTGACTGTTTGGATTATGAAATCAATTTCTTCTTTCGGCAGAATGTCTTGTACCCCCATCAATCCCACACCGTCATGAGTATCCAATATATTGAGAAAAGTCGTTGTCTTTGAGGGGTATTTTAGCTCTTTAGCCCATTGGGAAAGGGCAGTAGTATCTTCGCGGTAAAAAGCGTGCAGAACCAGAGGAGGTAAGGCAAAATTGTAGACCATCTGTGCCTCATCCCAACCATTGCCAAAATAGGAGATATTTTGCTCGTGAGGCACGTTAGTTTCGGTAATCAAAGCCACACCGGGAGCTACGACATCCAAAATGTCGCGAAAGAGTTTGATTGTTTCGTGAGTTTGATCTAAATTGGCACAGGAAGTTCCCGGTATTTCCCATAAATAGGTTACCGCATCCAGGCGAATCAAATCTGCTCCACGCCGAACGTATAGTAATAAGGTTTCAATTACCCATAAAAGCACTTTGGGATTGCGATAATTGAGGTCGATTTGGTCGGGAGAGAAAGTAGTCCAAACCCAGATGGGACCGTAAATGGATTGATATTTGGTAAGGATATCGCAGGTGCGAGGACGAACAATCAATTTACGCTGCTCGGGAGTTAGTTCATCGGGAGAATGATAGATAGTGGCAATATTTTCATATTCGGGATTGCCATTTAACATTTCTTGAAAAGCAATGCTCTGAGAGGAGGTGTGATTGCAAACTGCATCAAACATGAGCTGGTATCGTTCTCCTATTTCCTCGATATCCTGCCAAGAACCCAGCTTCGGGTCTACAGTTCTAAAGTCGGTAACTGAAAAACCCCGGTCGGAAGAATAGGGAAAGAAAGGTAGAATATGCAGGGTATTGATGACTTCTTGGAACCCAGGCGTGGTTTCTAAAAAGTGGGCTAAGGTAGCCAGAGGCGATCGCTCTTTACTGCGTAGCAAATCCCCGTAGGTAATCAAAATCATATCCTTTTCGCTAAAACGGTTGGCGGGATCGAAATTCTGTTCTGCCTCGATTAATTCTTGAGGTTTATGAGCGTAGTAAACCTTGAGAATTCTTTCTAGTTCGCTCATACAATTTTTAGCTTCGGTTTCTCCGTAAAGAAAACAAAGCCGAGCGAAGATCCGTTCCCAAGCTTCAGGGGAAATTTTTAATAAAGGTCTGGTATAGTTAGGTTTTTCGTGATGGCGAATTCGCGTCCATTTCCTGCAGGGTTGCAGCTTTTCGCTGCCGATTTTAATTATAGAATCCTTATCCATATTTATTTTTTTAACTATCTAGCCTTTTGAAAATAAATACTACCTTGCAGGGGTGAGCTAGTCTAAATTTAAATAAGAAAATAAGAGCGATCGCTGATAGCCTAAAACAAAGATCCTCGCTCTGCGGCAACGGGCATGGTCAAGGATCGCGGTAACGCCTTACATCAATTCCTAACAAAGAACAGAGCATCAGGATCGCTTAACCCAAGTTGGCTGTTTTCCTTCCCATAGGCTTGTCAATCGCTCAAGTTCCTACTCGCTGTCGCAACTGTTCGCTTAAGTGAGAGCGATCGCCCATTACGTGAAGCAGAGGACCGCGTTCTGCCATTTCGACAATAGTGACCGAAGCGACAGGCATGCCGATGCGATCGCGAAAGCGACCTACATCAATGCCCAGCAACGAACACAACATAATCCGAATGGTTGCTTTATGAGAGACAACGAGAACATTGCCTGTACTATGGGTTTGCTCGATCTCTTCTAGCACCAAAGAACTGCGGCGAGCAATATCCACACCTTTTTCTCCACCTGTAGGGGAATTCCACCCCGGATCTGCCAACCAGCGGACGTATTCGTCGTGAAATTCATGGTTAATTTCTTCTGGAGTTTTGCCTTCCCACTTACCATAAGTAATTTCTTTTAATCCATCCCTCGATTGCATTTCAATACCGACAGCTTGGCACAGGGGTTTAGCTGTATCTACGGTGCGACGGAGAGGACTAGTATAGATAGCAGTCCACGGTAGAGATTGATAGGCTTGGGCAAAATCCTTTGCCATTTGATGACCTTCCGGAGTTAAATTGATATCCAGAGCGCCGCAGTAAGTACCGGTTTGGCTGGAAGTAGTTTCTCCGTGTCTTAAAAAGTAGACTTTTAAGCTCATAGTCCACGATAAAATCTAATTTTGTAAACCCAGACTCAGCTTTCTCACCGCAGGTGCGCGGAGCGACCCCGACGCTGACCTGCGCTACAGGGCGGGGCTTCCCGCCGAGCTAGCTAAACCAATAAACATTGTCCGGCAGGACATAAGTCAGCCAATTCAATGGGAACGGGTTTAACTTGCCAAATGTTTTGACAGTATTCCCGAATGGAACGGTCTGAAGAAAACTTGCCCATGCGAGCTACATTGAGAATGGACATCCGCGTCCAGTTGTCTCGATCTTGATAAGCTTGACTCACCCGATTTTGACAGTCAATATAGGACTGATAGTCAGCCAAGAGCAAATAGGGGTCGTCGTAGAGAAGATTGTCAACTATTGGTTGGAACAGACGAAGATCTCCGTGGGAGAAGAAACCAGAACTAATTAGGTCAATAACTACTTTTAATTCTTCATTCGATTCGTAGTACCCGCGAGGATAATACCCTGTAGCTTTCAAATCGGCAACTTGCTGTTCGTTTAATCCAAAGAGAAAGAAGTTTTCTTCTCCTACTTCTTGACGGATTTCCACATTAGCACCATCGAGAGTACCAATAGTCAGCGCGCCATTGAGAGCAAACTTCATATTACCCGTTCCCGAAGCCTCCTTGCCAGCAGTAGAAATTTGCTCGCTAAGATCGGCGGCAGGATAGACTCGCTGACCGAGGGTAACATTATAGTCTGGCAAAAATACTACTTTGAGGCGATCGCCTAGATCGGGATCGTTATTAACTACTTCAGCAACAGAGTTAATCAATTTAATAATTAATTTTGCCATGAAGTAGCCGGGTGCGGCTTTACCTCCAAAGATGAAAGTCTGAGGAGGAATATCCAGATTGCGATTGTATTTGAGACGGTTGTAAAGAGTAATAATATGCAACACGTTCAGGTGTTGACGCTTATACTCGTGAATTCGCTTTACTTGTATATCAAACAGAGATTCTGGATTAACAATAATCCCTACCTTCTTTTGAATGTAAACAGCTAAATCTTGCTTAAGTGCTTGCTTGATTTCTCTCCATTGTTGACAAAAAGAGCGATCGTCTACAAAAACTTCGAGTTTTTTTAGTTCATCTAAATGTTTAATCCAATTGTCGCCAATTTTGTCGGTGATGAGATTAGATAGATTGGGATTACTCTGTACCATCCAACGGCGAGGAGTTACACCATTGGTAACATTAGTAAATTTTTCTGGGCATAATTCGTAAAAATCTCGCAATACAGTTTCTTTGAGCAATTCGGTGTGTAGGGCAGCAACTCCATTAATGGCGTGAGAACCTACACAAGCTAGGTTTGCCATGCGGACGTATTTTCCGCCGCTTTCATCAATCAGTGACAGTCGCGATAACTTGTAATTATCTCCTGGATATTTGATTCGAACCCGATCCAAAAATCTTTGATTAATTTCATAGATAATTTCTAAATGCCTGGGTAAAAGACTACCAAATAAACTCAAAGACCACTTTTCCAGGGCTTCTGGCAGTAAGGTATGGTTGGTAAAACTAAAAGTTTTTTGGGTAATATCCCAAGCTTTATCCCAATCTAGGTGATGTTCATCCACCAACAGTCGCATCAATTCTGCTACACCGATGGCGGGATGAGTGTCATTAAGTTGAACCGCAAACTTTTCGTGGAAATTTTCTAAACCGTCCCCATTCATCCTGGTATGAAGGCGAATCATATCTTGAAGGGAACAAGAGACAAAAAAGTACTGCTGTTCTAGGCGAAGTTGTTTTCCTTGAAGGAGTTCATCATTGGGATAGAGAACCTTAGTTATATTTTCTGACACCATCTTTTGGTCGACGGCTTGATAGTAATTCCCTACGTTGAAAGCCTCGAAATCAAAGGATTCGACTGCTTCTGCTCGCCAAAGACGCAAGGTATTGGCAGTATTTACTTTGTATCCCTGAATTGGGGTATCGTAGGGAACTCCTTTGACGAGACGACCGGGAACCCAACGTACCCGATAATTATTGCGATCGTCGTAATAAACTTCGGTGTGTCCACCAAATTTGACTTCTACAGCCGCTTCTGGACGAGGAATTTCCCAAGGATTACCATATTGCAGCCACTTATCAGTAACTTCGACTTGCCAACCATCTTTGATTTCCTGGTCGAAGATGCCAAATTCATAGCGAATGCCATAACCGATAGCAGGAATTTCTAGAGTTGCTAAAGAATCCATATAGCAAGCAGCCAGGCGACCGAGACCGCCATTGCCCAAACCAGGTTCTTCTTCTTGTTCGATCAGTTCTTGAAGGTCTAGTCCTGACTCTTCAACCGCTTGGCGCACTCGATCGTAGATATCCAAACCGAGTAGATTATTGACCAAATGAGGGCCGAGAAGAAATTCAGCCGAGAGATAGCCAACAACTTTGACATTTTGTTGAAAGTAGGTTTCGATGGTGTTGATCCAGCGTTGCAGAAGGCGATCGCGCACGGTATAAGCCAGTGCCAGGTAGTAGTCCGTTTTGGTAGCGATACCTGGATATTTGCCCTGAAGGTAGAACAAGTTATCCGCTAAGGCTTGCCTGAGAGTTTTTATACTCAGTCCAGTACGGTCATCTTCTACGATTATTTGAGGCTGGACTGTAGATTCGATAGGTGGATTCATCTTTAGTTACCAATAATTAGTTAGTCAAAATGGCATCAAGAATTAAGCTTTCAGCCCTCACCTGCTTTTGTTACGGGGCTTACAAGCCCCCTTTCTTAACCTGCTGTGACTTTAAGATTAGATGGCTTAGCGCGATCGCCTTGGATAACTATTCCTCGATTGTTGGCTTCTAAATGCCGCACGATTTTGTAGACGGCTTCTACTTGTTTTGATGCTCCGGCTTGTTGAGCCAAAGTCGCTAAATCGATTGGTTCTTTGGCACTGGCGATCGCTTCCATTACTTGTTTTTGCAATTCTAAAATTGAAGCAGCCGCTTTTTTGCCAGCTTCTACCCCGGGTTGATGATAAGCATTGATATTGACGAGAGAGGCATATAGTCCCACGGCTCGCTCATAAAGAGCAATCAATGCCCCTACTGTTCGAGGATTGACCTGAGGAATGGTAATGGTAATCGAGTCGCGATGATTTTCGTAAAGTGCTTGGCGCGTTCCCTGCAAAAATCCTGATAGATAGTCTCCAGAAGTAATGCCTGGTTCTAATTCAATGGAAGTGCCTTGACGGTCTTCTAATACCTCGATAAAGGTAGCAAAAAAATTAGCAATCCCTTCCCGCAACTGCTGGACATAAGCATGCTGGTCGGTGGAGCCTTTGTTGCCATAGACAGCAATTCCCTGATTGACCACATTACCGTCTAAGTCTTTTTCTTTGCCGAGAGATTCCATAACTAATTGTTGCAGATAGCGGCTAAACAGCAGCAGGCTGTCTTTGTAAGGAAGGATAACCATGTCTTTTGTTCCCTTGCCATTCCCCGCACAGTACCAGCAAAAAGCCAATAATGCTGCTGGATTGTTTTTAAAATCTCGAATGCGGGTAGCCGCATCCATTTCCTTAGCCCCCGCTAGCATGGCGCGAATGTCAATTCCCTGTAAGGCAGCGGGTAACAAACCAACAGAAGACATTTCTGAGGTGCGGCCCCCAACCCAGTCTTGCATCGGGAAAACTTCTAGCCAGCCTTCAGTTTTAGCTTGGCGATCTAGTTTACTTCCCGGCATGGTAGTAGCGACAGCGTGTCGAGCAAAGTTTAGCCCCTGACGTTCGTAAGCATGCTTAACTTCTTGCATCCCGTTGCGAGGTTCGGGAGTACTGCCGGATTTACTGATAACAATAACAAGAGTACTTTTGAGGCGATTGCCAATTCGAGCGAGAACGCTATCTATGCCAGCCGGGTCGCTATTGTCAATAAAATGAATCTCTAGAGGAGGAAAATCGGAGGCTAGTGCCTGGGCTACAAATTGGGGACCGAGGGCAGAACCGCCAATACCGATAGAGAGGATATCTGTAAATTTAGCAGCTTGGGGAGGCTTTAAAGTCCCTGCCAGAATTTTTTGAGCGAAAGTTTCAATCTGTGTCAGAGGTTGAAGAATCTCTTGTTTAATTTCCTCACTCGGTGCCAGATCCGGGTCGCGCAGCCAATAGTGACCGACCATACGGTTTTCATCGGGATTGGCGATCGCTCCTCGTTCCAATTCCTCCATATCTTTGAAGGCTTTATCAAATTTGGGCTTCAGACTTTCGATCTGTTCGGGTTCAAAACGCATCCGGCTCACATCCAGATACATTTCTAAACCTTCGTGATAGTAGAGCCAGGTTTGATAGCGTTGCCAAAGTGCCGATGTATCCATATATTTAAAGCTTGCCTTATTACTTTCTCAAAACATATATTAATCATTAACCCTACCTGGAAGGCAAAAGAATAATAACTAACTAAGAATTCATTAGAGATTAAAGTTTTAACTCTTCAAAAACTTCCCGCAAGACTTTAGCCGAATGGAGCAATTGTTGTTGTTCTGTGTCGCTTAGGACCAGATTAACCGTTTTGAGTATGCCCGTCTCGTTAATCACTGTAGGTAAACTAAGGCAGATGTCATTAATACCATATAGCCCATTGACCAAGCTACTCACTGTCAGAACACGCTCTTGACTGCGTAAGATAGCCTTAACAATATCAGTTGCTGCTAAACCAATCGCATAAGAGGTAGATCCTTTACGCTTAATAATTTCATAGGCAGCATTTTTAACTCGTTCAAAAATAGTATTGAATTCCTCCCGTTCTTTAGAAGAAAGGTTTTCCCAACTAGTTTGGAGCAATTTCATGCCTGCGACATTAGCCGTACTCCAAACAGGAACTTCGCTATCTCCATGTTCTCCGATAATATAAGCATGAACGCTGCGAGGATCGGTATTTAACTCTTTCGCTAGTAAGGAACGGAATCTCGCGCTATCTAAAACTGTTCCCGAACCGATAACCCTAGAGCTGGAAAAACCGGTAATTTTCAGGGTTACATAGGTCATGATGTCAACGGGGTTGCTGACAATCAATAAAATAGCATTGGGGCAGTATTCGACCACATCTTTGAGGATGTTTTTAAAGATGGCGACATTTCTTCCTAAGAGAGCCAAACGGGTTTCTCCTGGTTTTTGAGAAGCCCCAGCAGTGATAATAACAATATCAGCATCTCGTCCTGCATCGGCTACCGTTCCGGCTTTGAGATCGGTGGGAGCGACAAAAGGCATGCCATGTAATAAGTCCATGACTTCCCCTTCGACTTTTTCTGTGGCAATATCTTGCAAGATCAGTTCGTCAAAGCAGTCTTGGATCAGCATAGAGTATGCACAGGCCATTCCTACTTGTCCGGCTCCAATAATTACCCCTTTGCGAGGTCGAATTGAGGTAGGTTTTTGAGCATCGGGGTTGGGAGTAAAGAGTTGTTCAAACATAAATCTCAACTTGTCGACTCAAAAGCTTGCGCTGGCAAAATTTAGTTTTGTTAAGCTCATCCCCTTTTCTTAGCGCGCTCTCTGCAAGCGTCCTTTGTCCTTTAAAAGCTAAGAGCTATTCTAATGATCAATAACCAAGTTTAGACAGTTTTGTTAATCTTCATATTTAACCGCTGTACCACTGACAGCAACCATCAACATATTTCCGCCATCGCCTATACCAATAGTTTCGTAGTCAATATCTACGGCAATAATGGCATTTGCGCCCAAGGTTTGCGCTTGTTCGATCATCTCGCGTAGGGCAGTATCTTTTGCTTCGCGTAACGATCTTTCATAAGTAGCAGAACGTCCGCCCACAACATCGCGGATACTGGCAAAAAAATCTCTAAAGATATTTGCCCCCAAAATGGCTTCCCCACTGACAATGCCATAATGCTCGATAATTTTTTTATCTCCTATATGAGGAGCTGTTGACACAATTATGCAATCGCTCTTTTTTCTCATTCCTTATCGTTTATTCGTTCAGTGACGTACTACTGGGCTAAAGCCACAGTAGCTTCCTCTTTCATCTAGAAATGCCCGCTAACCGAAATTAGCTCATGGTCTTACTTCCTATCCGCAGGTTTGGCTATAAGCCCTGTACTGGCGCGAAGCTTTAGCTTCACCGAGGCTGCAGTCCCTCCGCCCGAAGGACTATATCTTTTGCGACTTCCACCTTGTCCATTGGATTTACACACCAAGAGGGTCAGAGGGTTTCAGTTTCCTAGGCTGCGGAGTGGTCTCTAAGTCCGTTTCCTCTAGCCCTAGCGGGTCAGCGACCATTTCACACTATACAACAAACAAACACTTTATTTTATGAAGATTCGGTGACTCGCTCTCATCCCGTCGCCTAAAGGCAAGACGGGAATTCCCGCTCACACTCTTTAAACCTTTGGTATAAGTAGAAAAAGATCTTTTTTCTTTTATCCTTTTCCTTTTTTTGATAAAAACTTAAGAATTTTGCAAGAGGCAACTATGAGCATTAAGCTCACAATCAAGGATTTAACTTTCAAAACAGTTTTATTAGGTATTAAGGCATTTCTAAATTTGATAGGCAAATAATTAGCAGTGATGGGCATTATATTGCCCACCCCGCATTTAGTTTGTCTCAGGCTTGCTCGGCGATCGCCTCTGGAGAAATGCCTCGACGGGAAAGAACTTCTTGCAATTGTGTTTCTTTATCCTTAGTCAGGGAAGTCCGCAGTATTTTACCGCCATAGGGAGCAACTTCTTCTAACACCTTATCTGGTGTAACTTGACGTACCAGAATGAAGAGAGCAGAAGTTCCTGGTTGTAAGGTTTCTCCCAATTCTCGCATGAAGTCATCGTCAACCCCAATATCACTCAAGGCTCCACCAATAGCACCGGTAGCAGCACCAACTGCAGCACCAAATAAAGGCACGAAAAACAAGGTTCCAATTAGTAATCCCCAAAATCCGCCGCTAACGGCTCCAGCTCCCGTCAAGTTGACGGCTTGCTTGAGTTGAACTTTGCCTTCTTGGTTTTTGACCACCACGGCGGCATCTTCTAGTTCGATTAGGTGTTCTTTTTGCAGTTTGGCTAAAGTCAGGCGGACTTCTTCTGCTTTGAATTGGTCATCGTAAGCGATCGCAATTAAGTCACTCATTTTAATTAGGATTTGGTAATGGTTAATTAGTAACTGTTCGCTGTTTAACTGGTGACTGATTTAATACGGCCACTTCCAGTTGACAATTTCTGGCATATCGATGCCATATTCGTAAGCATAGTTGCTGTGCTTGATAATGGCATTTTTCATGCGCTCTCGTACGTAAGCTGCGGCAGAACCAAGCTTGGGAACGCGATCGATTACGTCGATGACGAGATTAAAGCGATCGGTCTGGTTTTGAATAGTTAGTTCGAGAGGCGTATTGATATTGCCCTTTTCTTTGTAACCGCGCACGTGAAGATTGGGATGATTGGTGCGACGATAGGCAAGCTTATGAATTAACCAAGGATAACCGTGAAAGTTAAAAATGATTGGCTTATCCTTAGTAAATAGACTGTCAAAATCCCAATCCGAAAGTCCGTGGGGATGTTCCGTTTTCGGTTGCAATTTGAATAAGTCAACGACATTGATAAACCGAACTTTTAAATCGGGGAACTCTTCCCGCAGGATAGCAGTTGCCGCCAGAGATTCCCTAGTTGCCACATCCCCACAGCAAGCCATAACCACATCAGGAATATCCGGCTCTTTACCCTGATCGTCGTTGCTAGCCCACTCCCAGATTCCGATACCTTTAGTGCAATGCTCGATCGCTTCCTCCATACTCAGGTATTGGAGGTGTTTTTGCTTATCGGCAACAATGACGTTAACGTAATCCGTGCTGCGCAGGCAGTGGTCTGCAACCGAGAGTAGGCAGTTAACATCGGGAGGTAGGTAGACGCGAACTACTTCGGCACTTTTATTGGTAACTATATCGATGAAACCGGGATCTTGGTGGGAAAAGCCGTTGTGGTCTTGCCGCCAAACGGTCGAAGAAAGCAAAATGTTGAGGGAGGAAACTGGCGCACGCCAGGGAACCTCATTCTTGCAAATATCAAGCCATTTGGCGTGCTGATTAAACATCGAATCGATTACGTGGGCAAAAGCTTCATAGGTGGCAAAGAAACCATGTCTGCCAGTCAGAAGATAACCTTCCAACCAGCCTTCTAAGGTATGTTCGCTAAGCATTTCCATGACTCGTCCGTCCGTAGCCAGCTCGCTGCCATCGGCATCTTCGGGTAAGATATCCCCCATCCAGACTTTCTTGCTAGCTTCATAAACGGCATTAAGACGGTTAGAAGCAGTTTCATCGGGACCGAACAGGCGGAAATTAGTCATGTTCTTGCTCATGACATCCCGCAGAAAGATGCCCAGAGGTTTGGTGTTTTCCGCTTCAACTGCCCCTGGCTTGTCTACTTTAATGCCATAATCTCGAAAATCAGGCATGCGCAGTTCTTTACGCACGAAGCCACCATTAGCAATCGGATTGGCACTCATACGGTGATCGCCTTTTGGTGCCAATTCCTTTAGTTCGGGAATGAGCTTGCCATTTTTATCGAACAGTTCTTCGGGCTTATAACTTTTCATCCAGTCTTCTAGAATTTTTAGATGAGCGGGGTTATCGTGCATTCCCGACAGCGGTACTTGGTGCGATCGCCAGAAATCTTCAGTTTTTTTCCCATCTACTTCTTGAGGTCCCGTCCATCCTTTGGGAGAACGCAGCACGATCGTGGGCCACATCGGACGTTTAGCAACTCCTTTACTGCGAGCTTCGTTCTGAATTTCTTTAATTTCGGCTATGGCAGTTTCGAGGGTAGCTGCCATTGTCTGGTGCATGTATTCCGGATCGGAGCCTTCAACAAAGTATGGCTTGTATCCATAACCCTTAAACAGCGACTCTAGTTCTTCGTGGCTGATTCGTGCCAGGATAGTTGGATTAGCAATTTTATAGCCATTTAAATGTAGAATCGGTAAAACGGCACCATCGCGAATGGGATTGATAAATTTATTTGAGTGCCACGCCGTTGCTAGTGGACCAGTTTCAGCTTCTCCGTCACCAATAACGCAGGCAACAATTAAGTCAGGATTATCAAAAGCAGCTCCATAAGCGTGGGAAAGACTGTAGCCCAATTCTCCCCCTTCATGGATAGAGCCTGGTGTTTCCGGAGTGCAGTGGCTGCCAATCCCACCGGGAAAAGAAAATTGCTTGAAGAATCGGCGCAGTCCCTCTTCATCTTCGCTCTTGTCTGGATAAATCTCGGAATAAGTTCCTTCTAGATAGACAGGAGCAAGAATGCCTGGCGCACCGTGACCTGGCCCGGTTATGTAGATTGCGTTCAGGTCGTACTTCTTAATCAGCCGATTCAGGTGGATGTAAATAAAGCTTAGACCGGGACTAGAACCCCAATGCCCCAACAAACGCTCCTTGACGTGTTCTGATTTTATAGGCTCTTTCAGTAGCGGATTCTCCCTTAGATAAATCATACCTACAGCAAGATAATTACAGGCATGCCAGTAGGCATCAATTTTGCGTAATTCTTCAGTGGAAAGAGGTTTTTCAGCTTTTGCTGTTGTGGTAGCTGGTGCTTTAACCATGATTAATTCCTGTTTTTTTATCAGTCAAATTTGAAACAGCCAATCATTTTTCAACTTTTAGGATGATCGAGTTAAATAATCGATGTTAATTCAACAAGAGATTAAGCTTTGATTAACTGTTAATAAAGATACAATCGACTGTTTAAATTTATTGTAATGATGTTTGCTTTGAACAACTATTATTTTACAGGTTAACTAAAAATATAATAGTTAAAATTTAAAATAAAAATAATATACTCAAAAAAAGTAGAAAAATAAAAATATAGCAAGTTCTCATCAATCCAAATTATTAATCAAATCAATTTGGTTAATTTTTTTGAGTAAAACCGTAATTTCTGCCAAAGAAGTGGCAGCTTTTTGAGCGATCGCTCTAAATTTAGAGAGCGCTTCTGGGTCTTCAAAAAAATCAGACATACTTTCGAAGGAGCGAATTGTTTCTGCCATGTCTGTTGGTTCTTGACCTTGGAGACGCGAGCCATTACAAATTATAATTTTAGGATTGCAGTTAGGAGCGAGGGGTTTGGCGATCGCTTTTTGAGAAGGAAGAGACTCTAGGGGAGTAATATGAATTGAAGTCTCGCCGCTCATACCGGACTGAATCGCCTCAAATATAGAATGAGTTGGGATTAATTGCTCTGCTGATAATATTTCTACTTCAACGGCTACTTCTTCTAGTTGCGGTTGTAAGTTAACGCTCAGTACCCGACCTACTTCGGCTCCACGATAGAAAACTTTGGTTCCTGGAGTTATCCCGCCAGCATTCGAGAAAATAACTGTAGCCTGATAACTGCGCTCTTTGAAACTAAAGTTTTGAATCCAAAGCACTAGAAAACTCAAAAGACCTAAAGAAGCGATCAAGCCAATTGCTAGCGATCGCCGTCTTCTTTCACTGGGGTTTTGCATCTCGATCTTCAAAACTCAGATAATTAGGTGCTCAATAACATTATGTAAACAAGCGATGAAATTGTTACACTGGGCTGGCATTTTTTGTTCCACTAGCTGAGTTCGCTCAATAAATTTCCGGCAATCCTTCTCTTGCTCTAAAGTTACGAATTACTCGCTCTAACTCATCAGCCGAGGAAGAGTCAATCAGATAAAGGTTAAAGGGGTCTTTACTGATATATCTTATATAAGATGACTGAAGATAAGGGCGATATTCGGGGTTATCTGCCAGATAAACCTCGAAAAATGCTAAGACTCCAGAATTACCATATTTACCAAGTAGCTCGGGCGGTGTAAATTGCAAATTTGGTAGAGACTCAATCAATTCTCTAGTCCCGGCATCGAGTTGAGAAAAGTTAACGTGGGCTTGTCCTTCGACTAATGCCAAGTATCGATCGGAATTCTTCATCCAACTAAAAACTCGTACCTGTTCGTATACTGCGGGAGTAGCTAAATCTAGACTCCCGGCAACCAAAATAACCGGAACTCGAATTTGGCTTAACCCTTGAGGACCGAAAATACTACTAGCGACTGGGTTAATTGCCAACACTGCTTCAACTCTATCGTCTTGCAAATTGTACTCTTTTCGAGGCAGTTCCAAAGCCAGACATTGAAGTATCAAAGATAGATTCGGTGTCTCTAGGGTCGGTTGGCAGTCATGTTCGAGTTTTTCAAAATTAATCTCGGCACCTGCCAAAGCTAAAGCTGTATAACCGCCAAGGGAATGACCCATAACTCCCACTTCTTTGAGATTGAGCCGACCTTGAAACTGAGATTGATTTCGTCGTTCTAGTTCGTCTAGCACGTAACTGACATCTAGGGGACGGTCAATAAATTCGTCGATGGCAAAGAAATCGCTCGAATAACCGGCGAGCATATCTTGAAATTGTTGATAATTACTGCCTGGATGGTCGATAAGAGCAACCACATAACCGTAGGAAGCTAGATGTTGGGCCCTTTCTTTAAAGTGTTCGGGATTGGAAGCTAAACCATGAGAGCCAACCACCACTGGTGCTTTTCCCGGTCTCCATTGCTGAGGTTGGTACAAAATTACCCTCAACTGACGTTTTTGTCCCGTTCCTGCGGGAAACTCGCGACTCTCGTCTACTAAAGTTAGAGTTTCCTTCTCGAAGCCAAATGGACCGGGTATCCTTATGTCTGGTAAGGCTGCGAAATCGATTGGTGGTTCGGTAGCGGCTTCGGCGGCTGATAACTTTGCCATTTCTGCCACCACAATATTGGTCGCTTCTATTAAAAGGTCAAATCTTCTAGCAGTCTGAATAATCAATTCGGTATTGAGCTGGATATTAGTGGGAAACTTACGTATGAAATTGAGAACAGACAAACCTTCTGGATCGGCGGCAGCTAAAATTAAAGCTCCGCGAAGCCCATAAAAACCGTTGAGACCCCCTTGAAGTTGAATGAGATTGCCGAACCTAATCAGCAACGCTTCTCCCATTAAAGTATTGAAAAAGCGATAAATTTGCACTGGATTGACATCTGCCCGTTGAAGCAGTGCTTCGCGGAACTGAGCTTGTTCTTCTTCACTAACCTGTCCTAAATAGAAGGCTAATTCCTGGTCAATCGTGCCTTCTTTGGCAAAAGTTTCCAGAGAATCTACAGGAAGTGAAAATAAAAAAGGTCCGTATTTAAAATAAATTGTCTCGGCTGCCTTTACGGGAATAGCAGTCAAGATGGCGGAAATAATCCCCAGAGCGAGAGAGCAAAGCCAACTCCGAGAGGTAAGCCGTTGAGTTCTAATCGAGTTTTGCCAATTTGCACTCATGCCAACGTTATGTAGAGCAAAATACTAAAATTTACTTTGCGCTCATTCGGAGATATAGCAGTACCCTTTTAGCTTAGGACATAAAACATCGGTTCAAAGGGAACGGGCAACAGAAATGTCCTAATGTTTTCTCGTAGTGCTATAGATTGTTACTATTGCCTAACTGCGGGATAATTGTAAATTTGAGATAATAAATTATTATCCGTCTCACCGCGTCTTCTTTAACTCTATCCCATCAGCAACATCCATAAATCTATTGTGAGTCTGCATCAATTACATCTACATTGATAATTCGTTTGTCTTGGTCGAAAGCAAATATTAAATCATCGGTAACTTTGGCAAACTCGACAGTAACTAATACTAAGTCAATGTTATCTATATCTGACCCTCTTCTTGCCTCAGTTCTTACTATTTTTTTAAATGGTCCGGTTTGGGTCACAAACTGCTCCCATTTCTGCTGAATTTGAGCAGGGAAAATCTCTTCTTTGAGAAAAGGATGTAAATAACTTCTAGCACTAGCAAAATCTTGGGTAGCTAAATCGTCAACAAATTTTTCCGCAATTTCCTCTATACTTTGCGTTTGGGGAAAATCAATACCAACAATCTGCCCTTGTTTATTAAAATCTAATAGCATCTCGTTTGTGCCATTCTCAAACTCAAGGGTGAGTAGTACTATATCGGAGTTAATTGTCTCGACTACGTTATAATCTACTATTCGTTGTAATGAACCCGTTTGTGCGAGTAATTCTTTCCATCTTCGTTCGATCCTCTCGCTAGACCAATTTGCTTGTAAATCGGGATGTAAAGCTTGATGAACTTCAGTAAACTCTCCTTCATTTAACCAATTAATCAATTTCTCTGTCTTGTTCTGAATTTCCTCTGACTGAGTTTCTGGAGTCGAGGGTGCCATATCTTCAAATTGAGTGCGTTGAGAGGGTTGAAGCTCGGTTTCGGCTACAAGCGACCCGAAGCGGGAATTTATTTCCCATGCAGGAAGTGCAATGCTTTCATCTCGAGCAGATAGCTTTCCTACTGATAAAAATAAAGCCAGTATAAATAAAAGAAAATATCTTGTGTGTAAAAAAAGTGGCAACAATAGAATTTTCATTGGTTTTTCCTTTACATTTAATATAGATGTAAACTCAAATTCTAATAAGGGTAAAATTTTACTCGAGTTTAGTTTGATGATTTCACCCAAACAGATTTTTAAATTAATAATTAAAGAATACGCAATCCAATCAAATAGTATTCTAAGCTTAAAAAATAAACAAAAATGTTGCGAGAATACATAAGTATCCTAAATAGGTTTTCCTCTGCGGTTTCTGTTAAAGTGCCAGCGATCGCTGTTAGTTTAGGATTGATTTTGTCCGCGCGAGTAAGTGCTAATGTTCTATCCGCGGCACAAACCAAGGAAACTAAATCCTTTGAGGGTTTTCTCGACTGGTGTTTAGCTAAAGATAACCTTAATCCAGAAACAAAGAATACCGTTGAAGCTATATTAGAACAGGTGGGAACCGATGATTGCGAGCGAGCGCAGCGGAGAATCCCCGCTCTTACCAGAATTAATCTTGCCTCCCGTCAACTATCCGATCTTCGTCCCTTAGAATCCTTAACTAACTTAGGCGAACTCATCCTCTACAATAATCAAATATCTGACCTCAGTCCTTTAGCATCTCTAACCAATCTAACTTCACTCCAGCTTGGCTACAATCAAATATCCGACCTCAGTCCTCTAGCATCCCTAACCAATTTAACCTTGTTAGGTCTAGTCAATAATCAAATTGCCGATCTTACGCCGTTAGAATCGCTGACTGACTTAAGCGTGCTTCGCCTCAATTCTAATCAAATTTCTGATATTAGTTCTTTAAGCTCATTAACTGACTTAACCGAACTTTATCTCAGTCGCAATCAAATTGTCGATCTTAGTCCTCTCAGGTCTCTGACCAATCTAACTCAACTGGATTTAAGTTCCAATAACATCACCAATGTAGAACCGTTAGGCTCTTTGACCAACCTAACCGAACTCAATCTCAATCGCAATCAAATCACAAATACCAGACCTTTAGGCAATTTAACTAACTTAACCGAACTCTATCTTCACAATAATCCAGTTGCCGAGCAATTTTGTCCCAATAATCCAGATGCACTTTGTTTTTTGTAATACCGTTTCTCAAAAATAGCTAAATAAATTATTATTTGATCCATTTCCAAAGAGGATGATTGGGTCCTTTAGCCATAATTCGCTTTACTTGTTGTTCCAAGCGGTATCGTTCTCTGGCTGGCAGTCCCCAAATAATATTTCTACTTTGCCACACAAGGACAGAAGCACTCATGCCGATACAAAAAGCCAAGCACAAACTCGGCAATGGGTTATAGGCGATGCCATAGCGTACTGCAGTCCAAGTAAAATAGTCCAACCACAGGGCAATTTCTTGTCTTAATCCCCAAATACCGTACGCACCAAAAGTAAGCCAACTTAATCCAACTAGCAGCCAACGAGAATAAATCGTAATTCGATGTAATTTTTCTACTTGTCTGGGATAGTGAGGATGGGAGCGTATCATTAGTAAATAAATAAACTTAGCTTAATCAGAAGCTGAGGAATCGGCGATCGCTACTGTTTTATTTTCCCGATTAGTTCTCCACCAGGCTAACAGAGAACTAGCTACAAAGATACTAGAGTAAGCACCGAGGATAAAGCCAATAATTAAGGCAAGAGCAAAAAATTTTAAAGTTTGTCCGCCAAATAGAAAAATTGCCACCAGGGGAAGCAAAGTAGTTAGGGTGGTATTGATCGAACGACCCAAAGTTTGATTGACCGCATCATCTACAATCTCGTTAATCGAGCGATCTGGGTTAGCCGCGCTCGTTTCTCGAACGCGATCGTAAATTACCACTGTATCGTTGACAGAAAAGCCGGTAATGGTTAAGAGAGCTACTAAAAATAAACTATTTACCTCTATCCCTGCTACTAATCCCAAAATCGCAAAAATCCCGGCAGTGATAAAAACATCATGAAATAGAGCGAAGATAGCAAAAAAAGCGTAGTCAAATTGAAAGCGTATGCTCAGATAAACGATAATCCCAAAAAAAGAAACAATTAAGGCCATTAGTCCGGAAGAGAACAGTTCTCGACCGATAGTCGGACCTACAGAGTCAATTTGAATTGTTTTTGGATCAAATTGACCAATTTCTTCCCTTAAGGCTGCTTGCAGTTGCGTTCTTTCTTCTACATTTAAATTTCTGGCACGAATAGACAGAATTTGTTTATTGTCTCCCAGTAATTGGATACTACTATTACCCAAACCTTGAGTCTCTAAAACTTGTCTGACTTGGGTAACCTCAATCGGGCGATCGCAATTAGTTGGTATAGAGCAATCTCTTGCTAGTTGCAGGCGAGTACCGCCAACAAAGTCTAAACCAGGACGTAAAGGTGCATTAAAAGTTGTTAAAGAGATTATCATGGCAATGATACTGACGATCGCTGCTATTCCAGAGATTGCCCACCACAAGCCACGCCATTTGATTACACTAAACTTAATCATGTCGATCTTTTGCTCTTTTTTGCCTTTTTACTTTTGACTTCCGCGCAGCGGCACTAGGGTTTTGCTGATGCTGGTAAGTTAGGACAGAATAATTTGGGTTTTTGTCTGATACCTGGCAATCCCAGCACAATTGATAACAATAAGGTACGACTACAGGTGAGGGCAGTAAACATACTCACTAATACTCCAATGGCCAACGTAAGAGCAAAACCTTTAACTAAACCCGAACCGAGCCAAAATAGAGCAGCACAAGCGATCAGGGTAGTGACATTGCTATCCAAAATACTAGAAAAAGCCCGATAGAAGCCCGATTCTACGGCACGATAAAGAGTTTTTCCCGCCCTGATTTCTTCCCTAGTACGCTCAAAGATTAAGACATTGGCATCTACTGCCATGCCAATACTGAGAATAAAACCAGCAATACCTGGCAAAGTAAGGGTAACGCCTACTAGAGCATAACAAGCGAGAGTAAGTAGGGTATAAACAGCTAAAGCCAGATCGGCTACCAATCCCGGCAAGCGGTAGTAAACTACCATAAAAATCAGCACTAAGAGCAAACCAGCGATACCGGCATAGATACTGCGTCTGATGCTATCTTGTCCTAAAGTAGCACCAACAGTCCGGTTTTCCACTACTTCTACAGGAAAAGGTAAAGAACCGCCACGAATTTGGATTGCTAGATCGCTAGCACTTTCAAGGGTAAAGTTACCAGTGATAGCGGGATTTCCTCCAGCAATACCCGTGTTAGCATATTTAGCAGGGACAGTGGGAGCACTAATTAACTCATTATCGAGAAAAATACCGATGCTGCGACCCGTTCCCGCTAAATTTTTGGTCAGTTCGGCAAACTTTTTACTCCCTTCGTCGTCAAAGCGAATGGCTACTTCCCAAAGATTACCTGCTTGAGTTGGTTGGGGACGAGCATCTTTAAGATTTTTTCCCGTTAAATTTACCGATTGGAACAAATCGATAATTTCTTGATTTATTTGCTGAATTTGTCGACTAATTTGGGCTATTTCTTCGTTATTGGCTCTTTCTTTGCTCGTTTCTCGCAAAATAGTCAACTGAAGTTCCAATTGCTGTCTTTTTTGATTGGCTAAGTTAAAATTCTCTTCAGTACCCGGTAGCTGTTCGCGAAACTCTAGTTGTGCTGTTCCGCCCAGTACTCGTTCTGCTTGTTCGGGATCGCTTACTCCTGGCAGTTGAACCAGAATGCGATCGCTGCCAGCTGATTGTACTACTGGTTCGGAAACACCCAAAGCATTGATCCGATTTTCTATTACTCGCTGAACTGCACTGAGATCTTCGGATCTAATTTGTTGAACTTGTTCTGTCGGTTTAACCTGAATCGTTAGTTGTGCCCCTCCCCTGAGATCCAAACCTAGCTGAAGGGGAATAGTTGCCAAAATAGCGATCGCTGCCGCTACTAAGACTAAAATTAGGACAACATAAGCGCGCTGTTTTTGCATACACTACCACCTGCCGCAACAAATGCTATGATAATCTTTTTCGATCGCTCTTAGACAGTCATCAATTGAGCGAGTTAAAAGATCGCTTCTAAGGATTGCCAACTAACCAAGGCTTCAATCAAGGTCTGATTCTGCTCTTCTGTACCGACAGTTATCCGCAGCTTATCTTCTAGTCCGGGTTGTTTAAAGTAGCGTACCAGAATTCCCCGTGCTTTTAATTGGAGATATAATTGCTCTGCATTTCCTTTGGGTGGGGTTGCCAGAACGAAATTTCCTTGGGACTCAAGTAACGTAAAATCTAAATTTTGAAGAGCAATGGCAAGTTTAGCTCGTGAGGTTTTTACTTTTTCGGCACAGAGATTTTTATAAGTTCGATCGCGCATTGCTGCTGCTCCGACTATAGTGGCGATCGCATCAATATTGTAGCTGTCTTTGACTTTGAATAATCCCGCTAATAGGGATGGATTGGCAATGCCAAATCCCATTCGCAAACCAGCCAAGGAATAGCCTTTCGACAATGTTCTTAAAATGAAAACATTGTCAAATTCTTCTACGAGGGGCAATGCCGAGGATTCAGCAAAGTCAACGTAGGCTTCATCAACTACAACAATGCCAGAGACTCGTTCGGCTAGCGATCGCAAATTGTCTAAAGGTACCGCATGACCTGAAGGACTGTTGGGAGAGGCAATAAAGGTAATGGCACCATTAGCGGCAACCAGTTCGTCTAGGGGCAACCGAAAATTCTGTGGGTAAGGAATCTCAACCACTTCGGCAGGTTGTATGGCGGCAAGAGTGCGATATAGCACATAGGTTGGCGTTGGATAAACCACTTTGCGATCGCTTCCTTCTGCGCAGGCCCGGATCAACACGTTCAGCAACTCATCACTACCATTACCGACAATTACCCAATCGGCGGGTATTGACAATGCTTCGCTAACAGCCTGGCAAAACTCTTTGGCAAATGGATCGGGATAGCGCCTTAACCACTCACTATCTAAATTGCGGAGAACTGCGATCGCTTTTGGCGAAGGTGGATAAGGATTTTCGTTGGTATTGAGTTTGATAATTGGGGTTCCCGGCTTGGGCTGTTCGCCAGGAACGTAGCCTGTCATGGCATTAATGGCAGAACGAAAATAACTCACGATCGATAAACAAAAAATAGCAGGGAATTTATTTAATTTAACTGAATAGGGGCATTAGGGGAAGCCAAATCCCCACAAATAGCTCTAGCAAATGAAAAAACCTTAATATTAGTAGTCCTAAATCATTTGTGAAAACTTTTAACCCTAATCGGGAGTCAGGAGTAAGGAGCAGGGATGTTAAGTAGCTCCACTTAATTAAACATATTGATTAAACATAAAATATCTTGTAGGTTGGGTTTCATTCTTTAACCCAACAGCCATAAGCAATAGATGGGTTTCGCTATCGCTCTACCCATCCTACCAATAATTAGGTTGACCTACTTACATGTTGCAATTATGCGCAGCGTTCGCCGTAGTAAAAAAGCAATTGAGAATTGATAATTATCAATTATTGACTGTTCCTTGTTCTCTTTCTCCATCAGTAAATTAATGAATGCTCAACTACTCATGAGCTTAAAACTTTTATGTTTATGGTTTGAGAACAACTTTGATGCAGTTGTCTTTTTTGTGTTTGAAAATGTCATAGCCGTGAGGAGCATCTTCTAACGGCAAATGGTGAGTGATGATAAAAGATGGGTCGATCTCACCGTTTTGAATGTAATCGAGTAAGGGACGAAGATATTTATGAACGTGGGTTTGTCCCATCTTTAAAGTCAATCCTTTGTTAAAAGCCGCTCCCATAGGTATCTTGTCTAAAAATCCTCCGTATACTCCTGCCAGCGATACCGTTCCGCCTTTACGGCACGCTACGATCGCTTGGCGCAGAACTTCGGGACGACCGGTTTCCAAACGCACGGCTTGCTTAACTTTGTCGTAAAATCCCTCCAGACCTATACCGTGAGACTCTAAGCCTACGGCATCGATGCAGGCATCGGGACCCCGTCCACCAGTCATTTCCTTCAAAGCCTCGCCCGGGTCTATCTCTTCAAAGTTGAGAGTTTCTGCTCCGCAATACTCTCGGGCAAGCTGTAGCCGTTCGGGAACGCGATCGATGGCAATTACTCGCTCTGCACCGAGCAAAAAAGCACTCTGAATAGCCAATTGTCCCACAGGTCCGCAGCCCCAAACTGCAACAATATCTCCCCGTTGAATGTTACAATTTTCTGCCGCCATATAGCCTGTGGGTAAAATATCGCTTAGAAACATCACCCGATCGTCGGTTAAGCCATCGGGAATTTTGACCGGACCGACATCGGCAAAAGGAACTCGCGCATACTCTGCTTGACCGCCAGCGTAGCCCCCAAATAGATGAGAATAACCGTAGATGGCAGCAGGAGAGTAACCATACAGCTTCTCAATCATCCAGGCACTGGAACTGGGATTAGAGTTATCGCACAGTGACCACAGATCCCGTTGACAAAAGAAACAATGACCGCAAGAAATGGGGAAGGGAACGACGACGCGATCGCCCAATTTTAGTTGTTTAACCTCGCGTCCAATTTCGGTCACTTCTCCCATAAACTCGTGACCGAGAACATCACCCGCTTTCATGGTCGGAATATAGCCATCATAAAGATGCAAATCCGAACCGCAAATCGTTGTTGCAGTGACCTTCAAAATTGCATCCCGTGGGTTGAGAATTTTGGGATCGCTCACGGTTTCTACCCGTACCTCATTGGCTCTATGCCAACATACAGCTTTCATTTTCAGTTCTTTCTCCTATTGGCGACCTGAGGGTTGTCCCTCTGTGGTAGCAATTTCCCCCGCTTCCATTAGCATTTTGAAGCGTCGCAGTTCATCTCCAATCTGCTGCTCTGGTTCTTCGCCGAATAACTTAGCAATAGCTGCTCCCAATCTGCCTCCGGGAGGATTGTATTCCATCACGACTTTGACCTCGGTGCCCCGTCCTGGAGGAGCGGGTTTGAAGCGCACAAAACCAGAATTCTCTATATCTGCTCCTTCTACAGAAGCCCAGGCAATTAACTGATTTTCTCGATCTTCAATAATCTCTGCATCCCATTCCACATTCTCCCCGAGAGGAGCATTAGCAATCCAGTGAGAGCGAGTTTTGTCGATTGCTCGCACCGATTTAAGATGTTTCATGAACGAGGGCAAGTTTTCCAAATTGCGCCAAAATTGATAAAGCTCTTCAGGCGATCTGTTGAAAATCGTAACCGTCTTTTCAACTTGAATATTTTTTTCCAAACCTGCTGCTTCACTCACAGTATCTTTTAGACTTTTTTGTCCGGTTGCACCGTGATAAGCCAAGCCACCACCTGCTAGTGCCAATAGTGTACCTCTTAAAGAGCGTTTTCTCAGTCCCATTAACACAAGGGCACCTCCCGTGATGAGAGAACCCCAACGTTCGGCATCGCCGAGTTTACCCGAATTTTCTTGCTGTAAATCGTTATTGGAATACTGATTCGGTCGATTATCTCGATTGGCTGGTGTCAGTTCCATTTAAATCTACTCTTCAATCTCTTCGTTATTATTTATTTGCCTTAACTCTTTTGCTTTTAACTGGCATTCAAAGTTCGGTGATAGGAGGGATAAAATCTGGCAGGAATAAGCGTTTTTGACAGATTAAGCCAAACGCTTTTTTTCTTAGCCTTTATCCCCCATATTTTCCCGATTCATCGGCAATGTTTTATCTAAAAAGTTCGATCGGAACGAGTTGTTGTCGTACCGACATTGGGTTCGCGATAACTAGTGCGATCGCGATCTTTAGACCTGCCAGCTAGACCGGCTAAACCAATCAAACCCAGCAAACCTAACCAACCCCAATCAAAGTCATCCTCGGCTTCTGTCTCTATAACGTTTGGCTGACCTGGAGCTGGTTGTTGAGCAGAGGCAGGTAAATTAAAAGGTAGAGTAGCTACGCCAAGGGCAATTGCGCTAGCCCACATTGTTTTAGTTACGGTAGAAAATTTCATGAATAGTCCTCCCTTTATTAAATTTTTTAAGGTACAGCTTTTGAGACCGGTTATTTTTTTCTACAAGTTTATTTTCTCTACAAAATTATTTTTTAGTATCTAACTTTGGTTTTATTTTTTGGCTACTTTTGAAATCAAAATTATGTATCTTATGGAATATTTACGAAATTAAATTAATCAAAATTGATTGAAATGTACAATAGGTTTTTTTTAAGCAATTAACAACTCAAAAATAATCTTACTAAAAGGCATTTTTTCTAGAAAAAAATTTAGCTAAATCTTCTAGTCATAACTTATGTACTACTTGCCGCAGTTGGCATGGCTAAATTAAACCGCTCGCTAAGCCAGTTCATCCCTCTATGGAGACAGATAGGACATACTTCACCATAGGTATAACCCAGATCATTACAGACAATGACTCGAGCCTCTTGCATTACAAAAAGAGTATTACAAATTACACAAGAATTTTGTTTTCCAGGCATGGAATTGCACTCAATTTGAAGTTGCATATTTTTACCTACGTAATTAATAAAAAATTGGGGGACAATTTTATAATGATTATCCCTACTCGATTGCCATTGATTTAAATCTATAGCATTTCTTACTTGAGTAAAGTACCCATCTCTGTTCAAAGTTTGTGAAAGCACTGCGCTTCCTGCGCGGGAACTTGGTTCCCGCGCCCAGCGCACTCAATTAAGAACTATTGTTTTTTGGAACGAGCGAACTTTGACGGCGAGATATGCCGAGGTTTCCTCGGCATATAGAATCGCCGTGTTGAACTTTGAACTATTGTTTAAACTCTATACCTCATTGATTTGAGAACTGCTATATTAAGTTGCGCTACCTATCGGATGAGCACCCTCGGTTTCAGAACGGTAATCTTTACCCACTTGCTGAATATGCTGTTCGATGACTTGTTCGCTAGGTACGCCTCCGGCATTTACTATTTTCTGATACTCGAAGTAGCGAGCATCTGGGGGAAGTTGCTCGACTGGCACAAATTCCGTACCCAATCCTGTCAAATTCACCTGATTGGCTAGAACTTGTCGAATATATTCCTTGTTGGTTTCAAACTTAACTGGTTCGGGCAGGTCTTTGGGTAGAAATGCTTCGGGATCTTTATCTTCATATTTACGCAACATTTCGCAAGCCAAGCGCAAATGTTCGAGTTCCATATTCAGATGGAGTTCCCATAGTTGCTTGATGCGTCGGTCTGACTCCTGCTGCATAAACGAGTAATAGAGATAGCATTCATTGTACTGGTGCAGGACTTCCCGTTCAAACCAAGAAGCATTGGGGTCTAGTAAAGATTCGTAATGAGTAACATGCTGTTCTTCTATCTGAGCAATCTCCAAATAGAGACCCCGTGCCAACGGATTAATTGGAATATTACCAACATTCATGTAGTAGTTCATGGTTTGTTGCTCGGCAGCAACCAAAGTTAGCACGTGAAGCAAAGATAGAGGATCGGCTTTGGTGCGATCGCTCGGTTTGCGAACTTCATCGTAGGGATGACGATGCTCTACCGCCGTTGGACGACCGGGCATAATTTCTGTCAGCCTTCCGGTAATGTCTTCTGCTTTTTTGCCCTCAAGCATGTCCAGAAGATTGGCATATCGATAGAGATGATCGAAATCTTCTAGTAAACCAAATTCAAATGCTTGTTTGATATAGGGATCTGGTTCGGTTCGCGCCAAATAAGCCGTTAGATCGACCGCCACCTGTTCGTACCCAATGGTAGTTTGCAATGCCGACTCATCACCCGGAAGAAGCCAGTTAACGGCTTTCTGTTGCTGTTGCTCGCTCCGGCGAACCATGGCAAGCTGTCTAGAAATATCTAGGTCGGCAGTATGACGCGCAAACTGATGGGAGAAAAATGCCCCTTCCACTTCGATCCCGTTCATCGTGATAATGCGCGTACGGGTATAGGGATCTACTTCTTTTTTGTTGTAGGGTTGGACGTTCAACTCCGACCAGCTTCGCAATTGTCGGTCAAGAGGAATTCCCTTCTCAGCTAATGGGTTAAAGCTCATTATTCACCTGTTTAAACTTTTCAAGTCGAAATTACTACGCAAGGGCTATTACTCATCAGCGTAGTTGTAGTTTGCTTCATTAACTTCTATCGAAGGGGCAAGTTTCCGATCGCGCCAATTTGTATCTAAAAAAACATGAAATTTTTACATAGCCTTTTATGTAGAGAGAGTAAGCATCAGAAGAAATTTCAATTTTTTCAAACTCTATACCAATATCTATACCTATAGGGGGTTTAAATTTAGGCTCAACCATCGATATAGATAAAGATGGTAAGTCAATAAATAAAGAGAAACAAATAGCACGATTCAAACAATGAATTAAAAAATAGAACCCTTTAAAAATTGGTCGATAAGCTTATCAACGTCGGAATTAGCCAAAAAACAATATGAGTAATATAAACCTCTTAAGCTATCGCATTGAAAAAATCAATAGACGTTTGTCTCTACTGTACCAAAATGTTAATGGCTTGCCTTCATCTCAAGTAGAGCTAATGCCCAAAATTCTTTTAGAGCTTGGATTTGTTTCCGAGGCATTACAAGTAGTCATGAGGGAGTTGACAGAGCAAAATGAAAAATTCACGGTCATTCAAGGAGAGATAGAAGCAGAACGACAGCGTTATCAAAATTTATTTGAACTCGTACCGGATGCTTACTTGGTAACAGATACCTCGTTTTCAATCCAAGAAGCCAATCGTGCGGCAATTAATCTACTCAATACGCAGCAACAGTTATTAATAGGGCGATCGCTTATCGAACTGGTTCATGTCGAAGATCGTCCGCTCTTTAAAACTAAATTGTCCCAGCGCGATCGACAAAATCCCATAGAGTTATCTGTACGTCTTCAACAAGAACGAGGTAAATTTTTGGATACTACTATAACGACGACGACTACTCGCAATTGGAAAACCGACTCAGAGGTTTGGCACTGGTTGTTACGCCCTAGCAGCGAGCGTGAGCCAAAAGAGTCTAATGTAAAGCAGGTGAATTATGACCTATTTAAGAATCGACCACTTTGTTTTTATGAGAGAGGAGAAATTATTCCTCTAGAACCCGATCAAATCTGGCTGATATCTAAAGGTGCTGTTAAGCTAACTACTCTGTCGGATCGATGCGAGGATATGTTAATTGGTTTAGTCCGAGATGGGATGATTTTTGGTTCTAGCCTGACAGCCTTACCAACCTATCAGGCAACTGTTCTCTCAGATGTACAATTAGCCTCTATTCAATTTATAGAAATTAGTCAATCTCCTTGCTTAGCACAGGCTCTTTTTCCTTTAATCGCTCAACGACTTCGACAGACTGAAAGCTTTTTATCAATTTATGGTCAGATTCGGGTTGAAGATCGATTAAATCATTTACTAACCTTGCTCAAACAAGAGATTGGCGAGCCTGTAAAAGAGGGAATACGCTTTTGCATTAGACTAACTCATCAAGACTTTGCTAGTGTATGTTGTACCACCAGAGTTACAATTACCCGTATATTAGGCAAGCTACAGCAAGAAGGAAAAATTACTTTTGATTCTTGCAATCATCTCATTGTAAAAGAGAACTTTTAACTGTTAAGTACTTAGACAGAATTAATTACACAAATTGTATTTCTATTCCCTATTCCCTGTTTTCCGTTCCCTTTCTCCACCAATGAATTTAATTTAGTCCGACTACTTAACTGTCTTAATTTTTAATTCCAGTAATTCCAATCCCTTGAATAAATTGACGCTGACCGATTAAAAACAAAACCAATACTGGAATAGAAGCGATTACTACTGCAGCCATCAACAACGGCCAACTGTTGGTAAACTCTTCTTGAAATTCAGCCAAGGCTAATTGTACTGTTCTTAATTCCGGTTTAGTCGTAAAAACTAGCGGCTTAAACAAATCGTTCCATTCGCCAATAAAAGTAAATAAAAATAGAGTTATCAAAGCCGGACGAGATAGAGGCAAGAGAATCCGAGTTAAAATTTGGAAGCGGTTGGCTCCATCTAGTGCTGCTGCTTCTTCCAACTCTACCGGAATCGTAGTAAAGTATTGCCGCATCAAAAAAATACTAAACCCATTAGCCGCTGTAGGTAAAATTAACGCCCAGTAGGTATTGATTAGATGTCCCCATTTCAGCACTACAAAAATAGGAATCACTAATAATTGAAAGGGAATTACTAGAGTTGTCAAAATCAAGAGCAATATTGCTTGCCTTCCTCTAAATTCCAATCTAGCTAGAGCATATCCAGCCAAAGCTGATGTCACGATTTGGAAAGCCGTCACTGCCAAGGCAACTAAAGTAGAATTAGCAAATGCTAGAGGAAAATTACCTCTGTGCCAAACTTCTTGATAACTAGCTAAGGTAAAAGATTGCCCAGCCATAGCTTCGCTAGTCGAGGCGTTAGGGGGTGCTAAAGAAGTTAAAAAAACTATTCCTAACGGCAGTAAAACGATAACTGCACCCAAGATGAGCAGGAATAAAATAAATAATTTACTCCAGCTAAAAGATAATTGTAGGGATCGCTGATTTGCCATCTATCTTTAGTTATCTTTTTACTTGAGTTTATGACAAAAGTTTCAGCAATCACAACTAGCAATCGCTCATAAAAAATACTCCACCTTTATGCAAGAAGGAGTCAGGAGTCAGGAGTCAGAATAAATATTCTCCTGACTCCTAAATTCTGGATTCTGTCTCCTTATTCAAAGGAGGAGTTTTTTAATTAACTAAAAACGAATTTTCCCAAAAGTGAGCTGTTTTTGAGCTTAACCTAGGAAGGTTCGGATTCGATATAGATGAATAAAAGACCCATAACTATAGCAGGCAATAGCCAACAAATTACAGGAATTAAAATCCAGGGTAAGTAAGCAGCTGCGTAACCACCACTCATGTTTTGAATTCTCCTAATCTAAAGGGCAAAATTTACAAAAAAGTAATTACTGTTGAAGTAAATTATTTAGAAATTGACGGTACCGCGAAAGATTTGGTCTACTACATCAAAATTTGACAAAAGGAAGTAGGCAACAAAAGCACCACCCATACCGCCAATGAAGAAACCGCCAGCGAACTGACTCCAACCTTCAGCAGATTGCAAGGTATCGTCGGGGTTAGTAAGTTTTGCTTGAAACTTAGCTATCCCATAAATAGACAGACAAGCAGTGGCAATTAAAATTAATGCCAAAGCAGAAATCAAACCGCCAAGATAACCAACATCAGTATCCCTTAGGGGACCGAAGACAGTCCAGGGACCGACGAGCCAATAGCCGTGAGCCAAACCTACTTCTAAACCGCGAACCAGAGGCGAAAGTCCTCGACGGTAAGCTGGTAAGTTACCGATAAAGGTTTTCGTGAAATCGGACGCTGAAATAGGAGTTGCTAGATGTCCTACAAAAGGATCGTCGTTATAGGGTTTAACTACCTGGGGAAATTTATCGGGCATATTTAATGTTTCCTCTCTCGAAATTGCCAAAATATAGAGAAAAACTTAAGTCTACATTTTAAGCAACGAAGGGTAGCTCAATCGCAGAATTAGTTCTCAGCGTTAAAAAAGTTCATCAAATTGAATAAAGATAAGAAATAAAGTATGTACTTCAAAGCGATCGCGATTTGCTTATATAGGAGTTTTTTGTAATATTTTGAGATTAATTGAGATTGAGAAGAGGAAGGATGAAACAGAATTATATTTGGCTCAGACGCACTAGAACGTTGCTCAAAAGCCTAGTTATTTCAATACTATCGATTATATTGACTACTATGCTCGTGGCTGCACCAGCAGTCGCTACTGGCGTTTACGACCTACCCAACCCCAATACTAGCGATGTGTGGATTGTAGACCAAGCAGATGAGATTAGCTTTGCCAATCAAAGTAAACTTAGCAAAGCCTTCAAAAAATTAGCTGAGGAAACGGGTCAAGAATTGAGAATGGTTGCCATCCGTCGTTTAGACTATGGCGAAACCATTGATAGTTTTGCCGACGAACTGTTTACTACTTGGTATCAAACACCAGAAGCCCAAGCTAACCAAACACTACTGGTTTTGGATACTCTAACTAATAATGTAGCTATTCGTACTGGGGAAATAGCCAAAGAACTAGTTAATGAGGAAATTGCCGAGAGTGTAATTGCAGAAACAGTCGGCTACGACCTGAGAAAGGGCAATAAATATAATCAAGCTTTTCTTGATGCGAGCGATCGCTTAATAGCCGTTCTTGCTGGCGAACCCGATCCGGGTCCGCCAGCTATTACCGAAGAGATTCAAGTAGAAGGGACCTTTACAAAAGCAGAAGATACGAATACTGATAATGCAACTATTTGGGTTGTAGTTCTTCTGGTATTGGCTACTGTCATTCCCATGGTGACTTATTTTTGGTATGTAGGGTTTCCCGGTAGATAACTAATCCTGAACGTATTCTTCTTTATTAATTAGAGCATTCTCAGCCCGCACGAATTCCCGACCGAGGTAAGCAGCATGATCTAACATCGTAACGGGACAGGGTTGGGTCTGCTCAAATATTTTGACACACAGTTCTTTAGCCGTTCTGCCAGTAAATAAGGTTTCTGCCTTGCGTTCTACTTTACCCTTAGCAGGAATCACCTTACCTGTTTCGGGGTCGACTGCTAGACCCTTTTCACTGATGATGTTGGTAAAGTGCTTGGCGCAAATCAGTTCTGCGTCGCGATCTAGATAGATGATAAAATAACCACCCGGATCGAGGTCGATGTGACGTTTGGACAATTGGTCGTCAATAGCTTTGATTTGCTCTACTGTTTGATTCATATTATAGATTTATTCTTATCGCTCAAGATGATTATTCTACCTCGTGCAAGCTCCACTATGACAGTTATCAGTTATCAGTTTTAAATACAAAATTTGTTGTTTCCGCCTACTCAATTCTTGTTCTCGGGTCCAAGTCCAACTGTAGCGTTGGACTTTTTTCTTATATTAATAAAAAAACAACATATATAATAAAGCTCGACTTTCAAAAAAAGTGCTTTCGCACTTTGTTCAGACGTAGCATGCTACGTTCCTACTCGAACTTAATATGATATTATTCTCTCGATTTTCTTTCAGATTTTATCCGTTCAATTTCTTGCTGTAATTGTTCGACCTGACGCTGTAGATTTTCTACTTCGCTTTGGGTTTCCTCTGCCTTGACTTCCACTGAACCTTTTGCTCCTACTCGTTGATAATTGCCTTGTTTAATTTGATAATACTCCGATGAATTTGCCCACTGTTGCAAATAATGCAACCGTTCCACAGGAAAAGGATGAGTGAGAAAAGAACCACTACCGCCGTTATAAATTAGGAATTTATAAATTTGATTTAAACTATCTCGATCTAATTCGTGGTAATTATCTGCTTGCTGTCTAAATTCTTTGAGATTGCATTCCTGGATATATTTTTTGCTTCCACCAGCTAGCTTCATCATTGTCTGCATAATTGGGTTAAGATCGTCCATCACTAGCAGGGCAGCGCGATCTGCTGATAATTCTGCTTTGCGTCGCCACTCATAAAAAGCTAACAGTAAACCGCTACTAATAAAATTACCCAACCCTAAAGTTAATTCGCCGAGTAAAGAAGCAGCCCCCATTGCCCAAATTGCCATCTGAATTAAAATTGTATGGTCGCATTTGACATGACCGAGTTCGTGAGCTAGGATGACGCGCAATTCTGCTTCATCCATCAAATCTAGTAATTCTGTATTGACGACAATATAAGGATGGTCGCGCCCCAAAGCATAACTATTCGCTACAGGATCTTGGGCGACAAATAAAGTGGGTTCGGGAAATATATCTAAATCGTGGGCGCACTCTCGAAAAATATTGTAGAGAGTAGAATACTGACGGGGTCCTGCTTGAATGCAGTTACCTAGTAAAGAGACTCTTTGAGGACGTTCGTAAAAATACTCGACAAAGTTAGTAGCTAGGAGTTCAAAACCGGGGAGGCTGCGTAGAGTTTGTTCTGCCTGGCGGTCTAACGGGTGTCTAAAGGCTTCACTGGATATTCCTGAGTAAGTAGGCATTGGATTTAACTATTCAGTTTGTATTCAAAGCGATTGACCGAACTTGCTTGTCTTAGTTATATCAATCAACTCGGTAAATCTTTTTTTCTCGGTATTTATACAGAAGCGATCGCTCCGATTCTTAACTTAAAGGCAAAGTTTAGGTAATATTATTTAAATAATATTTACTATTTCTAGGATAAAACATCGATAGCTTTGCCTTTGGGGCAAGCACCTTGTCCTTCGATCCTTACAACTAAAATGATACACGCAGCAACTACAGCCATTGTTTTCGGCTCAGGAAAATGGTTATCTCCTTTTTACACGGGCTTTTTTAGGGAGCTTTTTTGCACTCTCCTGAATTTACTTTCTCAAAAACTACAAATAATTACCAAAATATTAAATAAAAGATTTAATTCATTACTGCATATAGTGGTGCTAGTAGTATGACTGCTTCTTCTCAAGTCACTGGAGTTCTCTCCCAAGGCACTCAACTGCTAAGTGGTGTCTATCAAATAAATAAAGTGCTCGGACAGGGAGGGTTTGGTATTACTTATCAAGGGATTGACCAAAGACTAGATCGTCCCGTAGCACTAAAAGAATTTTTTCCTCAAGGTTGTTGGCGACAAGGTACAACTGTAGTCTCTGCAGGAAGATGGACTTCCGCTACCTATAGTGACGCTAAACAACAATTTCTGCAGGAAGGTCAGGCTTTGGGTCAATTCAATCATCCAGGTATCGTGCGGGTATTCTACTACTTCGAGGAAAACAATACTGCTTACATGGTAATGGAATATTTGCACGGTCGCAGCCTGACGGATTTACTAGCCCAAAAAGGCGGCAAAATGACCCAAACAGAAGCTCTTCTTTACATTGAAAAAGTAGGTCAAGCTTTAGAAGTTTTGCATCAAGCTCAATTTTTACATCGAGATCTCAAGCCCGATAATATCATGTTGACTAGTGACGGGCGAATAGTACTGATTGATTTTGGGGCGGCTAGAGATCTAACGGCAAGAAATACGCAGCGATTTACCGCAATGTTTACGCCAGGATACGCTCCCTTAGAGCAATACGGTCAAGCGATTAAACTAGGAGCATTTACCGATATTTATGCGCTCGGAGCAACATTATATCATCTACTCACGGGGCAAGTGCCTATCTCTGCGGTAGAAAGAGCGGCAGGAGTAGAGTTGAAGTCTGTCAAAGAACTCAATCCTCAAGTGAGTTCTCACGTTGCTCATGCCATAAAAAAAGCAATGGCAATGGAAATCTCCGAGCGATCGCCGTCGATTAGAGAGTTTCTAGACTTGCTGATTCCCGAGCGCTCGAATACGCTTAATAATCGGGAAAAACCTTCTTTTTATCAATCTTTTGAAGACCCTTGGAGTGCTTTTGAACCATCTCAACCCCGCCAGATAAATCGTGACGCTCACACATCTGATTGGTGGTTTTAGATCCATAGTTAAACATTAGGAAATTTATTCATGATGCTCAAAGATATCAAAATAGCTATGCTAGGTACGACAGGGGCGGGGAAAACCAGTTATTTACTCGGTATGTATGCAGTGATGCAGACGGGGGTAAAAGGGTTTACTCTCTCGGCAAAAGATATGGATATGGATTTAGATTTAACCGAGAGATGGGAGAAATTAATTAGCGTTCAGGGAGAAGAACGATGGCCGGCACCCAATGCCGCAGCAATGGAGCATTATAACTTTGATTTTAGCTACGGTTTTCGCCCCATGATGGGTTTTGAATGGTTGGACTATCGGGGTTTAGCTCTTAGCGATCGCTCGACAGAACAGGATGTACAAGATTTAAATGATTATCTGGCTGATTGTGGTTGTTTATTTTTGTGTGTCTCGGGAGAATACTTGGGAGACCAAATTACTCCGGTTACAGTAAGAGCGATTAAAAGCGATCGCATGAACCAATTAATGCAACAAATTATTAGCAAACACAAACAACCAGCTGTTGACTACCCTTTTCCCGTAGCGATTGTTATTACGAAATACGATCTGTGCCACCATCGGGAAAAGCAAGCGGTCATCGATGATATTAAAAGACTTTTTCAAGCTTTATTTACAGCTAATTCTGGATGGTTGGTGATGATTTGTCCCGTCAGTTTGGGAAAAGAACTCGGCAACGATCCCGAGTGCGGTAATATCATTCCAGTTAATGTGCATCTACCGATTGTCTTTGCTATCTACTCTCAACTACGAACCTATGGCTTAAAACTTAAATCGGCTCGTAATAAAAACTATGAAGAACTGGAGCAAATGAAGCAGGCGAATTCATGGCTCAGACGTTTAAAAAGAAGCGAAATTACCGAAAAAGCCGAAAAATTACAAGATTTAGACACCCAAATTACCACTGTAGAAGAAAACATGAGCTTATTAGCTGAAGAACTTCAACAAGTTTCTCTGTATCTCAGTGGTAAAGAGGTTACGGCAGATGTCTGAACAAAAATGGGCTGCAATTGTTTACGGACGCAGTTATTATCTGGATTTTCGCTTAATTGCTATCCCCAAAGATTTTACTCCCGAAGATATCAGTTGGGCATTAGGCTATATTATTCCTACTACCCGCGCTGCAGGTAAATTGGATCGCCATCCTCGTTGGTCGCTATTTAAAAATGAACGCTATTGTATTGTTGGCGTTACCTGTATGGTGCGAGATTTAATCGGACAAGGGGATAAGAATTCAGATAATAACCTAACCAAGGACGTACAGGGAAGACCTTTATACATCTTTGTTGGTTATGGTACTCCCTTAGAACGACGAAAATATTTGGTTCGTTTTCCTCCCTATGGTGGTAAGAATTTAAATGTTTTTCAACCTCTCTACCAATACGTACAACAACAATGGAAGGTTAAAGATTACGATACTAAAGAAAAAAAACCGATTCTGACCGATTATCAACAGTTAGCAGCTTCCATTGCTCGATCTTCTAATAACATAGATCGCCATATCGCTCGTAGTTTAAATTTCCAATCTAAAAATCCTGCCAAGATTTTCCTGTGGCAAGATTCAGAAGAATCGAGACGCAAACTATGGACGACGATTGCTATATGTAGACAACCCAATTCTCTCTGTTTGGGTTTGGCAAACAAGCAAGACTTGATTAAAAGTCCTTTTCTTAATGGAACTGCTGACGACATTGCCGAGTTGACTATTTACGATAGGCTTAACTCAACAACCCAAAATTTACAACAACAAAACCATCTTTCAGATGCATCATCTCAAAAGCGATCCCGCACAGCGGGTGCTGCCGCACCGCGAGCGGAGGGAGCGAACCTCTCGCTCGGCCAAGTAATTGCTCAAAAAGCCAAACAAGATATCCAATTAACTATTCATCAGGCAGAACGAGCAGTAGTAACGGGACAAGAGTTAATGCAACATCTTTTATACGAGAGTCAATCGACTCGGTTGAATATTAAATCTGACAAGACTGAATTAACCAAACCGGAAGATTTTGGTTTTAAAGCCAAGCAATCTTCTAATGACTCTCAAAATTGGTTTTAGCTATTTGGAGGAAACTATGAGTTTCTTACTCAAATTAAACAAGTTCCCACCAAAAAAAGCTCGGTCAAAACGTTTCATTAGTCCTTTTAAATCTTGCTCGTGATATCTGGTGATAATTGCGTTGATTCCATCTACCAGATCGTAACGACCAATTTGTGCTAGAGGCTCGATTAATTCGCGATAACAAGATTCTTCATAAGAGTCGGTAAGATAAGCTGCTTTGAGCAGTAACTCTTTAGAAACATCTTTTTCTTTAAAAGCAGGAGTCTGCTCCAATAATCCTAATGCCAAAAGAGCAGTCATAGTTCGGACACATTTTTCACACTTGCCGCAGTTATAGTTATCGGAATGATAACTTTCCTTTACATTACATACATGCAAATGTTTTAGGACTACATCCCATTGAGCTACTAATTTAGTTTTTGCGAGTCTGGATAAAGCCGCATCTTCGTGATGAATACGTAAAGTATTGCTGCTGAAGTGATGATCGATTAAAGGATGAGAGCCCCAAGGATCTAAATGAGCTAGATCGTAAGTGGAGGCAATCGAAACTGCCGTCAGTCGGCGTGAGAGAGTATGAGCAACCGCAGCCAAGAACGACCCTTGGAATTCCAGTTTCCAAAACTGGAAATCTGGGTCTAAATCTCTAATAAGGACATAGGCATTAGTATAAATGGGGATGAGATTAATGTTCGCGTCATTAGCTATTGCAGAAACTCCGTTGATGAGATGCTTAAAAGAATGTTCTGTCCTGTCATCCTCCCATTCAAGTATACCGTAAATGAGAATGCCGTCTTTAATCGAGCGAGGATGTTCTAAGGGAAAATTGAGGCGGTTAGCACGAACCATGGCTGAGGCATCTATGCCGCCAGAAAAAAAGCAACCCGCTCTGGGTTCTGGGGCAGAAGAAACGAGCTCAGACTGAAGGGGAGCTTCAATGGGGATTATTCTACGCGTGCCTCCATACCAGTGAACTAAATAATTCATGACAGTGGTTAAACCATCCTTGAGTTCGGGACAGACGGGTGCATCGATGGCAATTCTCCGTTCTCCATAGCGCATCGCTGGTATGGCACAAATGGTAAGAAATGCATTGGGATCGCAGCAAATATCGGTGGCAAATTCTTTTGTCGTCTCAAAATAAATATCTTGACTCGGGCGATCGCGATCCTCCCAAATCATTGTTGCTGCTACTCTTGTCCGGTTTTCGTAATTTTCTGTTCTTAGATTATCGATTTTCACAATTCAAGCTTAAATAATTAAATAAAGATTATGCGCTAAGATTGCTACTAGAAATTGACTAGTAGTTTTGACTGAATTAATAATTCCACTAAAAAGATAAAAAAAAAGATAAGAAATAATTTATTTTCAGTCACTTTTTTTACAAAACAGTGCTTTAATGATTATTTTAAATAACAAAATATTTTTTGTTTTAAAGATTTTATAAATAATTTTATTGTCAAAAAATCATGACACAAAAATCGTCATGAAATTTAACCTTCTTTATAAATCAGCTCTAAGACAAGAGCGAGTGCTTAGCCTGTAAAAGCTAAGCAAGATATCTAACTTAACCAGGCAGAATGTTAATGCCAGCAGCGTCAAATCGTTTTTTGATTGTTTCGGTCGTATCGCAAAGAACCGTCCAGTAGTCAAACTCTCTTACCCATGGACGAATCGCCAACTTAACGCTACTCTCTGTGAGTTCAAACACATTAACTGTCGGTGTTGGCTCCTCAAGAATCCGCTCATCTTGTTGCAAAATTTCCCAAATAATTTGTTTGGCTAGGTCGAGGTCATCTTTATAGTTAATGCCAAACACCATATCTATGCGGCGAATGGGATAAGCGGAATAGTTGACTATATTGCTGCTGAGAATGTTGGCATTGGGGACGATAATTTTTCTGTTGTCCGGGCTTTTGAAGGTTGTGGTAAAGATTTCGACCGACTCGATAATTCCTGTTGTTTTGCCAGCTTCGACAAAATCCCCTGTCCTGAAGGGACGAAAGATAATCAGCAAAACTCCAGCAGCAAAGTTGGATAGGGAACCTTGAAGGGCTAAGCCAACTGCTAAACCCGCTGCTCCGAGCACGGCAACAAAGGAAGCCGTACGAACCGTTCGTGTAAATCTGAACAAATCTACACTTTTATAATGGATTAACCATTAAAGGCTGAACGGCACAGCTCATTAGCCCTTCGAGCGTAAATGCTTCTAGAGCATACTTTCTTATAATTTGCAAACTTCCATTAATGTCTGCGTTCAGTAATACACCACTAGTAGTCTTAAACAAACCAGGCTTAATTCTTTTGCCTAAATAACTAGATTGCTTTACAGGTGGCTCTAAGTCTAAAGCCGAGGTTTTAGAAGTATAAGACTCGTTAATTGTTATTACTTTAATTCCTACTAGCTGGCATTTATACGTAATCTTCTCGATTAACTTAGCTTGTGGTATCTGTGTGAAAGATTGATTATTTCTTTTACCTAGATTCACTTTCTGCTTCCAGTTATTGTTCTTACCTATGACTAAGGTATTAATACCTTTAGCTATTAGTGTATTGATAATTAATCTACTAACTTTACGTAAGCAATTCTCCATTATTTGATTGCGTTTATAGGTTAGTAATTGTATCTTCTTGCTAGTCTTTTGTTCACCTTTAAGCAAAGACTGTAGCTTGGCTTTTCTCTTGTTGTAATAATGATTAATCGCCTTTAGTTTCCTTCCGTTAATCAGCATAGGTCTAAAACCAGGCTGATTTGATGTTAAAGCTACTAGGTTATTAATCCCAAGGTCAATACCAGCTATGAAAGTTTCAGGTAAATTAGGCTGTTCCTCCTTCTCATAAATAATCTCTATGACATAAGCAGAAGAAGTAGGAACTATTTGTAGCAGCCAGCAATAAGAAACCCTCCGACCAGCAATAAAGTTCATTTCCAGCCAGAATTATCTGCAACTAGATTGGTACTTTGAGCCAGGATTAACTACAACTGGGACAGGATTAACTGCAACCAGCCAGCAATAACTAACTCGAGCCAGAATTAATTGCAACTAAAGGCGAATCTCACGAGAGAGACTAATTACAGAGGCAGTCCAGCAGCCAGCATTTGTTCTTGTAATTCACGGGCGCGCATCGGGTCGAGTTGACCTCGGAACAAAGAGCGAATTTCAGCAGGTTTGGCATTGAACTGCTCGGACAAGCTTTTGATGTTATAGCCGTGCCGGGTCAGGGTTGGCTCTAAATCATCAATCTGCTTGGACAGAATTGATTCAACCACTGCCAGAGTAACGGTTTTCTCTCCCATACGGTGGGCTTCCTCAAAAGCTAGGGATAGATGCTTGACAGGGTGACAAGCGACACAAAAAGCTTACATGATATAGATGGCAGCAAAAAATGAGCTAAAAAAATGGACTTTGTCGATCGACAAGCCCAGTTAGTTGAAAATGTTGCCTCAATTCTATCAAACCTGCTTGCAAAAATTAGGGAAGTAGCTTTTGTTTGTCGTCTCAAACAAGATACTTATATTCCGTTGCCAGGTCAAAATTATCAATCTTTAAAATCCCTAGCATTAAAACCAGGAATGAAATGGTACTTACCTCCCATCAAACTAACTCAAGTTAAGGAATTTGGTCAAGGTGCAGTTGTTGGTTATTGGCGGCGAAAATATCGCGGCAAACAGGAAAAAGAAGCTTGGTATTTATTAACTAATTTACCTAGTGCATCAGCAGCCTTGACCGCCTA